>JARGFV010000057.1:0-15670 GCA_029210545.1 bacterium | reverse complement strand
CAAAGTGGTTAATCACGCGGCACGCGTGACTCTACCAACTGAGCTACCGGGGAATACGGGTACTGCGTTCCTTCAACTTTTGCCGATAGCGACAAAGTGGTTAATCACGCGGCACGCGTGACTCTACCAACTGAGCTACCGGGGAATACGGGTACTGCGTTCCTTCAACTTTTGCCGATAGCGACAAAGTGGTTAATCACGCGGCACGCGTGACTCTACCAACTGAGCTACCGGGGAATACTGATGTTACCTTACTTCTATTTCAACCGATACGACAAAGTGGTTAATCACGCCAGCGGCGTGACTCTACCGACTGAGCTACCGGGGAATACTGATCCACCTTTACTTCTATATTCAACCGATAGCGACAAAGTGGTTAATCACGCGGAACGCGTGACTCTATCCCGCTAAAGCGGGATCCCGCCACAGGCGGGACCGGGGAATAGAAGACGGATTTATATAGCAAAAGCGCCATAGGGTGTCAATTGTCGAACCGTTTCGGTTGATTATTACCGGCCGGCCCAGTTACTATCCTGCCAGGATCGTCAATAGTCCGGGCGGGACTTTTGGCTCAACGGAAGAGGAAAAGCGTCATTGTCGCTCTCCTCACAGATCAGTGACCTGCAATGCCGGGCCATTGATCCGGGCACTCCGACCGGGGGCGCCCGGATACTGCCAGAGTGTAACAGGTTTTCCAGGGAAAGGAGCGGGCCATGGTCGGTCTGATCATTCTTGGTGTCATCGTTCTTGCCGTCCTGTGGGCGGTGGCTGTCTTCAACAGGCTGGTGAGAAACAAGAACCTCGTACTGGAAGGGTGGAGCGGCATCGACGTCCAGCTCAAGCGCCGCTACGATCTCATCCCCAACCTTGTAGAGACGATCAAGGGGTACACCAGTCACGAGGAGGGGGTCCTGACCAGGGTCGTGGAGCTTAGAAACGCGGCCGGTAAGGCACAGACAGCCGCCGAGAAGGCTCCCATCGAAACGGCCCTCACCGGGATGCTGCGGCAGGTCTTTGCCCTTGCTGAGGCATACCCGGACTTGAAGGCCAACCAGAACTTCCTGGATCTTCAGGGACAGCTCGCCGAGATCGAGGAGCAGATCCAGTTCTCGAGGCGCTACTACAACGGAGCGGCCAGGGACATGAACATCCTGGTCCAGTCGTTCCCGTCCAACCTCATCGCCAACGCCTTCAGGTTCCCTCCCGCCGAGTATTTCGAGATCGAGCTTGCCACCGAGCGGGAGGCGCCGAAGGTCCAGTTCTGATGGCCGCCCGACGCTCTGTAACGACCCTCGCCCTACTGGCTGGCCTTGTCCTTCTCTTCCCGGGAACAAGCGCCGCCGTCGAAGAGATCCTCGACTGGCACAGTGATATCGAGGTTGCCTCGGACGGTTCCATGACGGTGACCGAAACGATCAAGGTCCGCGCCGAAGGGGACCAGATCAAGCGAGGGATCTACAGGGACTTTCCCATCACCTACCGTGACAGGGCCGGCAACCGGGTCACCATCGGGTTCGACCTCCTCTCCGTAGAGCGGGACGGACACCCCGAACCGTATCACACGGAAAGCCTCAGCAACGGGGTGCGGGTCTACCTTGGTCAGAAGTCGGTTTTCCTGAAACCCGCTGAATACACCTACACCATCTCCTACCGCACAGACCGGCAGTTGGGGTTTTTCGAAAGTCACGACGAGCTTTACTGGAACGTGACCGGCAACGGCTGGGATTTTGTTATCCGCGAGGCAACAGCCACGGTAACACTTCCGGAGCCTGTTTCCTCAGATGTTCTGAGGATGGAAGGGTACGTCGGTCCCCAGGGAAGTCGGGATAGGAATGTCACCTGGGAGGCCGCCGGCCCGGGCAAGGCGCGTTTTACCGGCGGACGGCCCCTGAACTCCCGGGAGGGGCTGACCATCGTCCTCGGGTGGCCCAAGGGAGTTATCGCTGAGCCCGACAGGACAGAAAAGACCCGGCAGTTCCTGGGTGACAACGGACACCTGGTTTCCAGCGTGGCGGGTCTTGTCCTACTCATCCTTTACTATGTCATCGTCTGGATAAAGGTGGGGAAGGACCCGGAAAAGGGTACAGTCATCCCCCAATTCACGCCACCGGGGGATATGTCCCCCGCAGCCATGCGTTACATCATGGAAATGGGGTTCGACGATCGCACTCTTGCGAGTGCGATCATTAATTTAGCGGTTAAAGGTTACATTACCATCCACGATGACACAAAGGCGCTGGGGCTGATCAGGACCTACACCCTGAAAAGGACGAGTAAAGAGCCAAAGGCCGCCCTGTCGAAGGGAGAGCAGAAGATCGCCAGAAAGCTGTTCCCGGGAAACAGCATGACCCTCAAGCTGGAGCAGAAGAACCACCAGAAGATCTCAGGCGCCGTCGAAGCCCTCAAGGAGATGCTGGAAGGCGAGTACCGGAAGGCCCATTTTGCAAATAACGCGGGTTACATGGTGCCCGGAGTCCTCATCACCCTGGCGGCCCTTTTCCTGTCCGGTTTTACGGGGAGAATGAGGCCGGGTGGACCGCCCACCCTCTTTATCGTCCTGTGGCTTATGCCCTGGTCCATAGCCACCTTTGCCCTGTGGAAAACCAGGAAGTATTTCATGGCCGCCATCTTCACCTTCTTCCTGGTCATGGCCACGAGTGCTTTTGGCGCTTCAACATCCTTTGTGTTCATCGCCACGATCTTCTTATATGTCGCGGTGAATATCGTCTTCTACCTTCTTCTCAAGGCGCCCACAAGCCTGGGCCGACGGGTCATGGACAAGGTGGAAGGTTTTAAAATGTATCTTTCCACAGCCGAAGAACACCGCCTGGAAAAACTCCACCCTCCAGACAAGACCCCGGAGCTGTTCGAGAAGTACCTGCCCTACGCCCTTGCCCTGGAGGTGGACCAGCAGTGGTCGGAGAAGTTCGCCGGTGTTCTTTACAGGGCCGCGGCCCACGAGGATTATTCCCCAAGCTGGTATCATGGACGCCACTGGGACGGAATGAACACGGGGCAGTTCAGCTCAAACCTGGCGTCCTCCTTCTCCTCGGCCATCTCATCATCCGCGCAGGCTCCAGGCTCCTCTTCCGGGTTTGGAGGCGGGGGCAGCTCCGGCGGCGGCGGAGGGGGTGGAGGGGGAGGAGGCTGGTAGGCCGCGCGTTGCGCGGCTCGGCAGCGCGAAGTACAAAGTGCGAAGTGCGAAGATGATCGGCAGAACTCCTTTGTGCTCTGGTTCTGTGATTTTCTCCATGTTCCGGCGCCAGTTGCCCGTTTTCCTGCTGATCTTTTTCATGCCAGGATGGTGTGGATACGGAATTGGAGATTCCATGATAACCGAAAAGAGTCTATTGCCTCCATGCCCCGGCACTCCCAACTGTGTGTCCAGCCAGTCCACCGACGTGGCGAAACGGGTGGATCCCCTCCCTGTCGTTGATGGGCCTGCCATGTCCATGGAGCGGCTGACCAGGGTCGTATCATCCATACCTCGAACGACCATCGTTTCTGACTCCGGGACAATGCTCCAGGTCGAGTTCCGATCCTTCCTGGGTTTCGTCGACGATGTCCTGTTTGTTCTCTCTGATAATGAGGGGGTCATCCACGTGCGCTCAGCGTCGAGGACGGGCAAGTGGGATCTCGGGGTAAACCGCAGGCGAGTGAACCGAATTCGAAAACTATATCTGGTAGCGGAGTAGGTTCAGAAGATTGATGGAGTGCCCTGCAATTTCCTTCTATCCTCGTTCTTGGGTGAGTTTCGGAAGGGGAACGACAGTCCCGTAGTCGGGTAACGTGTTCCGGAGGGGGAACCATACCCGAAATCCGCCGGAAATGTCCTTTGGTTTGGGCTTCGGGGTCGGCCCAAACCAATTGCGGATTTCGGGTGTGTAACCTCCGTTGACATTCTGATGTATATAGTGTTACGAAAATTATAATTCGTAACACGAATACTGTCCTTCCGGAGGTTCATCATGCACATGGCTGACGCACTCCTTTCACCCGCGGTGGGCGGGACAGCGTGGGCTGCCACGGCCGGCCTCATCGGTTACTCTTCCCGAAAGCTCCGTGACGGGATGGACGACAGGAGGATCCCCCTAATGGGTGTCCTCGGAGCGTTCATCTTCGCCGCCCAGATGATCAATTTCACCATCCCGGCCACCGGGTCAAGCGGACACCTCGGCGGCGGGCTGATCCTGGCCATCCTCCTGGGACCGCAAGCCGCCTTCCTCACCCTGGCGTCGGTCCTCACTGTCCAGGCCATGTTCTTTGCGGACGGCGGTCTCCTCGCCCTTGGCTGCAACATCTTCAACCTGGGGTTTTTCCCCTGCTTTGTCGCCTACCCCTTTATCTACCGCAAGATCGCGGGCGGCCATAAGAGCAGGTGGCGAATCGTTGCCGCTTCTGGGATCGCCGCCCTCATCGGGCTGCAGCTGGGCTCAGCTGCCGTGGTTGTGGAAACCACCATGTCCGGTGTTACAGAGCTTCCCTTCTGGACATTTCTCCTGGTTATGCAGCCTGTCCACCTTGCCATCGGCCTTGTAGAGGGGGCGGTGACGGCCGCGGTGGTCCTTTTCGTCCTCAGGGCCCGCCCGGAGATCCTCGAAGCGGCGCAGGGCGCCGAAGGGTCCGGACCTGTTCCACTCCGCGGTCTGGCCGCGGCTCTCCTGGCGGCGGCCATTGCCATGGGAGCCGGCCTGAGCTGGTTCGCTTCCAGTAACCCGGACGGACTCGAATGGTCCATTGCCCATACAATCGGATCCGACACGCTTGAAGGGGCCGACGAAGGGATGCACCGCTCCCTGGGGAATCTCCAGGACCGGACAGCTATCCTCCCGGATTACGGTTTCAGGGAAGGAACCGGGGAGAGGGAGCCTGGATCCGCGGGGCGGACTGACCGTGTTCCCGGCGCCGCCGTCGGCACCTCCGTCTCGGGACTCCTCGGGGGCATGCTGACACTTCTCCTCGCCGGAGCGGCAGGTGTGCTGTTGCGCTGGCGAAGAGTCCGGACCTGAGCATAACGAAGTTGAAAACGGCCTACCACTTGGCAGCAACTGGTTCATGTAAAAGCGATAGAAGCTATAACGCAGAAGAGTTGCGCAGAGGCGGCTCACTGGGAGGCCGCGCGATTCGCAGGGTTACGCAGTTAAACGTAATACAGGAATCCAATCCTGATTCAGGGTTTTTACAGCGGTACTCTGCGACGGCGCCCACAGAGGGCGCTTCCTGCGGCCCTCTGTGTTATTGCTTTTAACCATCTGGAATCTGGAATCTGAAATTTGGAATTGATCTAACATGGGCAGAATAGAGAACCATTTCTACGACATCGGCCTGCTGGACACCCTGGCCGCCCAGGACACGGCGATCCACCGTATCGATCCCAGGGCCAAGCTGATCACAACCCTCGTGTTTATCGCCACCGTCGTTTCCTTCGGCAAGTATGAGATATCGGCTCTCCTTCCCTTTGCATTCTATCCGGTCTATCTCCTCGCGGCGGGAAACCTTCCCCCGGGCTATATCATCAAAAAGATAATCCTGGTCTCGCCCTTCGCTGTCATGGTGGGTATCTTCAACCCGCTGCTGGACCAGGAAACGCTCCTCAGCATAGGGGGCCTGTCCGTTTCGGGGGGGTGGGTCTCCTTCACCTCCATCCTCCTGAGGTTCACCCTCACGGTGGGTGCGGCCATGACCTTCGTGGCTGTTACCGGGTTTAATTCCGCCTGCATGGCGTTGGAAAGGCTTGGAACGCCCAGGTTCTTCGCCATCCAGCTTCTCTTCCTGTACCGATACCTTTTCGTCCTCGTGGAAGAGGCCGTGAGGATGGTCAGGGCGCGCTCCCTGCGTGTCTTTGAAGGAAAGGGGATGGGCCTTTCCGCCTACAGCTCCCTGCTCGGGCACCTCCTGCTGCGGACCCTCGACCGTGCCCAGAGGATCCACTCGGCCATGTGGTGCCGGGGGTTCGATGGGACGATCCGGATCATGAAGCCTCTGTCCATGGGCCGGAGGGAGTTCGTCTTCATCTTCGGATGGGTAGCCCTGTTCGTCGTGTTCAGGTTTGTCAACCTTCCCCTCCTCCTGGAGGGCCTCATCGTGGAGTTCGTGGGATGAGTCACCATATCGTTGAAGCGCGGGACCTGCATTTTTCCTACCCCGACGGTACCGAGGTTCTGCGCGGCATCTCCTTCCGCATCACCCACGGTGAATCGGTGGCCATCGTGGGCGCCAACGGGGCCGGCAAGTCCACGCTCCTGCTGCAGCTTAACGGTTACCTTTCAGCTACCAGCGGTGTCCTGCGCATCGGTGACAGCCCCCTGGTGCGGGAGAACCTGAAGATCGTGCGCAGGGCAGTGGGGATGGTGTTCCAGGACCCCGACGACCAGCTGTTCATGCCCACCGTCTTCGACGACGTGGCCTTCGGTCCGCTGAACATGGGGCTTCCAGAGCCCGAGGTCAAAGAACGCGTCAGGGAGGCCCTCGATACGGTGGGAGCGCTGCACCTTGCGGAGCGGCCGCCTTACAGGCTCTCGGGCGGTGAGAAAAGGGCTGTGGCCATCGCCACGGTGCTTTCCATGTCGCCGGACATCCTGGTCATGGATGAACCGACCTCCAATCTGGATCCCCGGGCGAGGCGCCTGCTCATCGAACTCCTGAAAAGTTTCATGCACACGAAGATCATCGCCACCCACGACCTGGACATGGTCATGGACCTGTGTGAGCGGACCCTGGTGATCAGGGAGGGGCTCGTCATCGCCGACGGCCCAACAGGGGAGATCATGGCTGATGAAGAGCTGCTGGCCTCCAGTAACCTGGAAAGGCCGCTGGGGCTGAGACCGTGCCCGGTGTGTCGGGGCGGTGCCAGGCCGCCGTTTCCCTGAAGGGATTTCAACCTGCGGTTACCCATCTCCTAGGAGCCTGTCGGAGAACCCCATGCAGGCTCCTGGATATAGTTTTTCGGAAGTAGCATTTAGACCGAAAAGAACAAATATATGGCACATTTGGTAATTCACTGGAGTTATTCACCGGTTTAATGCTCCTGTTTTCAAAAAAAGACCCAAAAAAGGGCTTTCCGAAAAACTTACAGCAGCGTGTCAAGAGGTTTTCCGACACGCTGCTAGAGGTTGACAATACCTTGATCCGGGTTTATTTTTCTTGTCGGAAATTTCCGGAATACCTGTACTCAAATTCATGAATTATTGCCAAAGGAGGTGCGCCATGGCTTCCATCATTCGCGCTGAAAATCTGCGCAAGGTTTTCGGCCCCATTACCGCGGTGGAGGATATCTCCCTGGATGTTGATATAGGAGAGGTCCTGGGCTTCCTTGGCCCCAACGGGGCCGGGAAGACGACCACAATGAGGATGCTCACGGGATATCTGCGGCCGACAAGAGGCTCCGTTTCCATCTGTGGTATCGATATGCTGAGTTCCCCTGTCCAGGCCAAGAGACACATCGGGTATCTGCCCGAAGGAGCGCCACTGTACCCGGAAATGACTCCAGCGGATCTGCTGGCCTTTGTTGGAGCCTGCCGCGGGCTCTCGGGGGCCGCCCTGTCCGATCGCATGGCCCAGGTGTCGGATATGGTCAACCTCGGCGAAGTCTGGACCCAGCCTGTGGAAACCCTGTCCAAAGGTTACAAGAGGCGTCTCGGTCTTGCACAGGCGATCCTCCACGACCCGGACATCCTCATCCTCGACGAACCGACCGACGGCCTGGACCCGAACCAGAAACGTGAAGTCCGGGACCTGATCCGTACCATGGCCAGGGAAAAGGCCATTGTCGTTTCGACCCATATCCTTGAAGAGGTCAACGCTGTCTGCTCAAGGGCTCTCATTATCGGCAAGGGACGGATCGTTGCCGACGGAACGCCTGGAGAACTGGCGGCCATGTCCAGGTACCACAACGCTGTGACCATCCGCCTTGCATCCGGTGAAACAGACGCGCTGGCTTTAAAACTCGATTCTCTTGATACGGTATCGGGGGTCGAGAAGACGGCGGGCCACGGACAGGGCCAGATCACGGCTTTCCCGGCAGCAGGGAGGCCCATCATCCAGGAGGTGGCCGATCTCCTGAGAGAAAAGCACTTCGAGGTTTTTGAGCTGCGCCAGGAGACAGGGAGGCTTGACGAAGTATTCCGGGACGTGACAGCCGATCCCGGAGGCGAAAGTGTCAAAGGAGGTGCGGCGTGAACGTTCTTCCAATTTACCGAAGGGAGATGAAAAGCTACTTTTCGACGCCTCTGGCCGCCATCTTCATCGTTATTTTTCTCATGCTCACGGGGATCTTTACTTTCTACGTGGGCGGGTTTTTCACCCGCGGCCAGTCCGACCTGGCGTCTTTTTTCACCTGGCACCCGTGGCTTTACATGATCCTGGCTCCCGCTCTTGGCATGAGGTTGTGGGCCGAAGAGCGGAAGACCGGAACTTTCGAACTGCTTCTGACGCTGCCGGTCTCCATGGTTGACGCCGTGCTGGGCAAATTCCTGGCAGCCTGGACCATGATAGCCGTTTCCCTCGCCCTCACTTTCCCCATGTGGATCACCGTCAATTTCCTTGGTGACCCCGACAACGGTGTCATCCTTGCCGGCTATCTCGGGAGCCTCCTCGTGTCAGGCGCCTACCTCGCTGTCTCAGCCGCCGTGTCGGCCACGACCAGGAACCAGGTGATCGCCTTCGTGATGTCCGTGGTCCTGTGTTTTGCGTTCCTGCTTCTTGGTTTTCCCCTCATCCTGGACCTGTTCCGGCCGTGGATGCCGGAACCCGTCCTCACCTTCATGGCGTCCCTGGGGTTCCTCAGCCATTTCGAATCCATTCTCAGGGGGATCCTGGACCTCAGAGACATCCTCTATTTCGCAACCTTCATCGCCCTCTGGCTCTATGTCGGGGCCTGGGCCGTGGATCAGCATCGAAGCTGAAAAGGAGTGGTTGCCATGAGTAAAAGAAATGTTTTTGCCCCGGCACTCCTTGCTGTCGCCGTTGCCCTTTTTGTAGTCGTCAACCTCGTTGCCTCACCTGTTCTCAGGGCAGCCCGTGTCGATCTGACGGAGGGAAAACTTCACACTCTTTCCCATGGAACCGTCAACATCATCAAGGGGCTGGAACTGCCGATGGATCTGACCCTTTACTGGTCCAGGAGCCAGACGCGGGACCTGCCGGGTATCGACCTCTTCGGGAGCCGGGTGAAAGAGCTTCTGGAGGAGTACGAGACGCGAAGCAAGGGAAATATCCGTGTGGCAGTCGTCGACCCGGAACCTTTTTCTGAAAAGGAGGATGAGGCGGTCAGCCTGGGCCTCACCGGGGCTCCGGTGCGAGGAAGCCGCGCAACGGTATACCTTGGCCTTGCGGGCAAACACGCCGACGGCCGCACGATGGTCATCCCCTTCCTCCAGCCGGACAGGGAACAGTTCCTGGAGTACGATATCAGCCAGATGATCAATTCCCTTTCCCATCCCGGCAAGGTGGGTGTCGGCCTTTTGAGCGCCTTTCCCTTGACGGGCGGCCCTTCACCGCAAAACCCTTTCCAGTCGGAGCCGCCGTGGATGATCACCGACCAGCTGCATAAACAGTTCGATCTCAAGGTTATCGATGAGGGCGACAGCATCCCCGAAGGGATCGACGTCCTCATGGTGGTGCGTCCCCGCGACCTGGGTCCGGAAGCCCTTTACCAGGTGGATCAGTATGTCCTGGGCGGCGGCAGGGCCCTCGTTTTCACGGATCCCGTCAGCGAGTTCAGCGGACCCCAGGGGTTCAGCAGGGCCGGTACAGGGGAAAACGGCGCGGTATCCCTCCTTGCTGCCTGGGGTGTGAAAATGGAGGAGGGGCAGGTGGTGGGCGACCTGGAGGTCTCCCAACGCGTCAGCTATCGGGGACGGTCCCGCACCGAGACCGCGAATTACCTGCCTTGGCTCAGCCTTCGCGGAGATCACATCAACCACGAGGAACTGTTTGCCTCCGGCCTGGAAACGATCAACCTCGCCAGTGCGGGTTCCCTGACAAAGGCGGAGGGAGCCGTCACCAGTTTCGTGCCGATCCTGACCTCCTCGTCACGTTCCATGCTCATCGACGGGCAGAAGATCGCATTCATGCCCGACCCGGGCAGGCTGTTGTCCGAATTTTCTCCCGGCGGGAAGAGCTACACCATGGCGGCCCGCATCATCGGGCCGGCTGGATCGGCCTTCCCGGACGGCCCTCCCCCTTCCGCGAAAGACAGCGACGGTGAGGTAAAACCGGACCACGTCCACCTGGAGAAGTCCGGGGGTGACATCAACGTTATCGTGGTTGCCGACACCGACCTTCTGCAGGATCAGTTCTGGGTGCAAGTGCAGAATTTCTTCGGGCAGCGCATCGCTCTGCCATATGCTGACAACGCAGACCTGGTCATGAACGCTCTCGATCAGTTGGGAGGGAGCCCGGACCTCATCGGCTTGAGGGGACGCTCCACCGTGGTAAGGCCGTTCACGCTGCTCGACCAGGTGGCTCAGGAGGCGGAGCTTGCCTACAGAACGAAGGAAAAGCAGCTCCTCGACCGTCTTGACGAGGCAGAGGAGAAACTCAATGAACTCCAGTCCAGGAGGGAAGACCCCGAATCACCGGAACTGACTCCCGAACAGGAGAAAGAGCTGGAAAATATCCGGCAGGAAAAGGTGAAGGTCAGGAAGGAACTTCGAAGCGTACAGTACGAACTCGACAAGGACATCGAGAGGCTTGAGGCGATCATCAAGTTCGCCAATATCGGCTTAATGCCCCTGTTGGTGATCCTGACAGCTGCCGGAGGGACGGTGCTTGGAAAGAGAAGGAGGAGAAAGGTCAGCTGAGAGCCCTCAGCAGGTCGATCATGGTCAGGTCGCTGATCACTTTTCCTTCATCATCCAGCACCGGAACCTCCTCCAGGTTCCGGTCCACCATGCGGTCGAGAAGATCGTCCAGGTTATCGTCCATCCCCGCTGCCAGGGTGCCCGTTTCCATGAGGTCCGCGGCGGTTTCGCAGGTGATGAGATCCAGGACGTGGCGCGGGGCCATGTTCGCTCCCTGGCTGTGAGCGAAGGTGTACATGACAAGACGGGCCAGGGTGATGTTCCCCAGGAGGCGTCCAGTCTCATCCACCACGTAAAGCTGCCGGCTATGGCGGTACCACTCGATGGCTTCGGCCATCTTCACGATAGGAGTTGACGCCCGGGCGACCGGGACCTCGCGCCGGCTGTGTTTCGCTGCCACGTCCCGGACCAGCCTGATCTCTGCGGACCTTTCCTTTTTCCTGTCAGCACACATCATTCTTCTCCTGACACAAAAAGCCGTCAACGCGCCCCGTGTGGGCTTAAATAATCCGCCGCCCTTACTCTTCTTACCCCTCGCCCCGGACCTCTCTCCCTCGACAGGCTCGGGATGGTGAGCTTGGCGAACCGCCACGGTGGGGAGAGGGGGTATGAGGTGAAAAACAACTATTTCAGCCCGTCCACCACCATGCAAAATGGAGCGAAGAAACTTTTTGCGACCCTGTCATAGTCCAACCTCTCCGGCCTTTGTCAGAGCGAACCTGACAAGGACGGGAGAGACAAGTTCATTAACGATGACCGAAGCGAGCACAGCGTTGACCATGACCCCGGCCACTTGAGGATCCGGAATGAACTCCTTGGCGGCCAGTACGAGGCCGATGGACACCCCGGCCTGGGGCAGCAGCCCCATGGGCAGGTAGCGGCGGAGTTCGAGGGAGGCCCCGGAGGCAACCGCGCCGAGGAACCCGCCGGAGTATTTCCCGAAGGCTCTCATGGTGGTGATGATCGCCGCCAGCCCCCCTGCCGTTGTGATGGCCGATATGTCCAGATGGGCGCCCGCGACGACGAAGAACATGGCCATGACAGGTTCTTCGACCCGTTCCACGGCCTCGAACCACTGTTCAGGGTGGTTCATGATGTTGGCCATGACAAAGCCCAGCATCATGCACGTCAGCAGGGGGGAAGCGTGGAAGGTCAGGGCGAGGCCGCTGGCGGTAAAGATGGCGCCCAGTGAGATCCCCAGGAGCGACATCTTCCTGCGGACCGTGGGGATGACCAGTTTGAAGAACAGCCCCATCGTGCCGCCGATGGCCAGGGAAAGACCGATCTCCCGTCCCGGTTCGAGGAAAACGTATCGGACCCACGACGCGTCCCCTCCTCCCAGGCTTCCGGCTATCCCGCTCGCCACACTGAACAGAACCAGGGCGACTCCATCGTCGAGGGTGACCACCCCGAGGATGGTGGTGGTCATGGGACCTTTGGCCTTGTACTCGTGAATGACCCCGAGAACAGCCGCCGGAGCGGTGGCAACGCACATGGCGCCAAGGAGAAGCGCCACCGAGGCGTTTGTGGCCGGGGACCCGAGCTCCCGGCTATGGAACAGAGGGTAAAGAAACGCCGCCGCCAGGGAGACCAGGACAAAAGCGGAAAGGGACTCAAACATGGTGATGACAAGGATCTGACGTCCGAGTTTCCTGATCCTGTCCAGTTCGAGGGCACCGCCGATGGTAAAAGCGATAATACCGAGTGCAATATCGGTAACGAGGGCCAGACCGTGGTCCAGGAAGTTTCGATCGAGGATCCCGGTCAAGGACGGGCTGAGGGCCATGCCCACGAGGATGTATCCGGTGAGGCGCGGAAGGTTTATGGCCCGGGCCATCCGGCCGCCTGCGTATCCCGCAAGCAGCAGGATCCCGAGGTATAACAGTGGATGGACGTTTGATGGATCCGATGTCATGCCCATTGCCCCTGTGGAAGGGTGATTGCCTAAAAATAGCACATCAGGAGTCCATGATGAAATTGAAGTGGGGTAAATTGGTACTCAGGGAAACCCCACGCCTTTGCCGGGGGTACGCGAGCCAGAGTCCAACATTCTTTCCTTGTACCTCGCTCTGAATCCACGAAGTTCCGGACCAGGCTGCCCCTTTCGGGGAGGTTCACTCCATTCTCCGGCCCGGCGGCCACCTGTTTATGGCTGAGCCGGGGATCCATGTCACGGGGGAGGAACTGGAGAAAAGTGTTCAGATTGCCCGGAGGGCCGGGTTTACGGAAGTGGAACGGCCCCGGGTTATGATCAGTCGGGCCGTCGTGCTGAGAAAATGATCCAGGGATTCAGGAGCCTGTCATTGAACTTCTGACAGACTCCTGAATATTCACAGACCTCTCGGCTGCACCGACCAGGGGCTCGCCCAAACCGATCACGGATTCCGGGTGAGCGTCAGGCTGCCGCGGCAAATCCCTCGATATCCGCGACGTTAAACGGCTTCATGAGGAAGCCATCCACCCCGAGTTCATTGAACTCGTCTCCCACCATGTCACTTTCGGCTGCGGTGATGATGACGACCCTCGATCTCAGACTCATCTGACGGATCTCCCGGAGCAGCTGCAGACCATGGTACCCGGGCATGAAACAGTCCAGAAAGATGAGGGAAGGTTCCATATGGTACAGCACATTGAGGGCCTGATACGCGTCGGTGGCGGTGATAACCGCGTAATCATCGGAAAGAAGGGTCTCCAGTGCGCGTACCAGCGCCTCGTTGTCATCGACGATGAGAATGATCTTCTTTTTCATTAGCATGTTTCCTCCGTAAGTTCAGGCGTAAGTTCAGGGATTGCCGGTTCAGTGCAAGGGTGCCATCGCACCTTATGTCAAGGACTAGCAAGAATCGAACCAAGAATGTCAAATCGGGCAATGGCGGATTCAGGGCGGTTTGAAGCACGCGGGCCTGACTGCCATGACAGGGCATGCATCCGATTATGTGCAGAAAGTGCCGATATGTGCGGTGGTTCACCCGGCTCAATGGCCCTCCGGAGCCGGCAGGCTGATCGTAAAGGTCGTGCCGGTGGCTCTTTCACTGACAACCCTTACAGCGCCACCCTGGTCCTCGATCACCTTGTTGGTCACCGCCAGCCCCAGCCCTGTTCCTTTTTCCTTGCTGGTGAAGAAGGGGTTGAAGATGTCGTCCACCTGGTCGGATGGGATTCCTGGCCCCGTGTCGGTGACCGATATGTCAACGGCCCCCGTGTGGTCTGGGAGAGTTGCCTGCCTGGCCTCAATAGTAAGTACCCCGCCTCCCGGCATGGCCTGGATGGCGTTGAGGACGATGTTGTGAACGGCCCTGACAAGGTAGGACTCGTCCGCGAGAACCTTCAGGCCGCTTTCCCGCCCGGCGTACCTGATCGTGACGCCCCTCTTTTCGGCCTCGGGTTCCAGGGTTCCAAGGACGTGATCTATGGCGCTGAACGCGTCTATCGTATGGATCCGCAGGCGGGGTTTGCGCACCAGGTCCAGCAGGTCTTCAAGGAGTCCGTTCACGCGATCGAGCTCCTTCGGTACGATGCGGTTGAACTTATCCCTGAACTCGTCCTTGCTGTATTTGTCCGGGAGCATCTGCACAAAAGCCCTTACTGCCGTGAGGGGATTTTTTATCTCGTGGGCAAGGCCGGCCGCCAGTGTGCCCATGGCGGCGAGTCGATCGGCCCGCCGCACCCTTTCTTCCAGGTGCTTTCTTTCGGTCAGGTCCTCGAAGAGGACCAGGAGGCCCATGTGCGGTCCCTTCTCTTCGGCCACGGGCGCCGTGGTAATCTCCAGGATACGTTCGGTGTCGTGGATGGTCATGCGCAGTTCACGGCCTGAACCGGTACCGTGCCCCCTGAGCCCCTCCTGGGACAGCCGGGCGATCCCGCTCTCTTTGCCCCACACATCATCGGGGCTGCGTCCGTTGGCCTCCTCAGAATCCATGGCCAATATCTTTTCGGCCTCACGGTTGAAGGTCACGATCCGGCCCTGTTCGTCCAGGATCATCAGGCCGTTGGTGATGGAAAGGATGACGAGGTCGCTGAAATACTTGAGTTCCTGGATCTGGTTGAGGTTGGCTTCCAGGGCCTGCCACTGCTCCCTGATCCGCTCGGCCATCCCCTTGAAGTTGACCGCCAGCTCCTCTATTTCGTCACCGGTGTGGATATCGAGATCGACGTCGTGTCTGCCCTCGGAAACCTCCATGGTCGCTTTGACCAGATCCTTCAGGGGTACGGTGATCCTTTTCGTGAAAAGGGCGGCCAGGATCCATCCCAGGAGGGTCCCTGCCAGCCCCAGAACGAAAATGGCCAGTTTCGTGCGGTTGATCTGCCTGTAGATCCGGTCCAGCCGCATCCCGAGACGGACCGCCCCCCATCGTTCACCGCTGCCGGGCATGGTGACCGGTACAATGATATCCATCCCCCTGCCGGGCTCGCCCCAAAGGAGATGGTCTGTGACTTCCGCTCCTCCGGCGCCTGACCCGAACGGGGGCAGGGACGGTACGCTCTGTCCCATGCCGGGCCGGCCCTGGCCCGAGAAGGCCGCGACCTGGCCCTCCTTGTCGTAGAGGATGACATAGGCGATGTCCGGGTCCCGCACCGCTTCGTCGGCCTTCTGCTCGAGGGCCATGAAGTTGTAGCTGAAAAAATCGTTGGAGGCCGTGGCGGCGATGCTCCCGGTCAGAGCCAGGCCGGTGCGCTGAGCCTGGATGAACATCTCCCTCGCCATCTGGCGGGAGACGAACCATCCCACCAGGGCGACGACGAGGACGATGGTGGTGCCGAAAAGCAGGGTCAGCCTTCGCCGGATCGTTGTGCGGGCCATGGCGGGGAAGAAGCGCTAGGGCGCCTGGACCATGGTGATCCTGTGCAAGGGCAGGTAGGGGGCGCCG
>JARGFV010000056.1 GCA_029210545.1 bacterium | reverse complement strand
TTCATCAATATCCAAACTGTTCCTTGGTTGTGCCCGGTGGTGGGAACTTGGTGTTATAATCCTTCGTTGTGTCAAGCCACCTGGACGCAGCCCGTTTATGCCGCCCTAACTCCTCCCTCGTCTCCAGCTTCGGCAGCCAGAAGATGACCTCGGTGTTGGGGGGAAGTTCTCCGGTTCTCGGTATTTTCGGATTGCTGATTCCAGTTTTTCCTCCGTAGTAACTGAAACCTCCCCCAAAGTTCCCGTACCCTTCCTTGTAAATGGAGATGAGCGGATAAGGTTTGAACCCGCTGAGCGGCCAGAAATTCAGGTAAAGCTTGGCGGGGATCTTAAAACGCCCCTCTTCGTCCGTCAGGGCCGCCTGGAAGCCGCGGTAATCGGTACTGCCGCCCTCCGCGATGCCGACCCAGTTCTGTTTCCAATACACGGCCACGACACCGGCCCCCTCGATGGGCTTGTCCGTCCCCTTCTCCAGCACCCGGCCCAGGTACGACGGATAGAGATGGGCCGGGGCGCAGCCGGAGATCACCTGGATGGCCGCGATGACGACGAGCAGTATCTTAAGCCGCTTCATGGGAACCTCAAAGTTCGTTAAGGAGTGGATCATGGGAATCGATTATGGTATTGATGCCGTTGGTGAACCCGAGAGTACTCTTCAGATACGTATTCAGATAGGCGTCATGAGTGAGGCTTTTTCCGACTATCTCTTCATGTGTTGATTTGGAGAAACCGTAGCCATTCGCCACAATACATACTACTGAAACCATCATTATTCCAAGAGGAATGAATATCTTTTTCATTGTTTTTTCCTTTCTTCGTATGGTCCTCCTGCCGCACGGCACAGGTCTCCTTCGCTGGCTTTCGCCTCCCTCATCAAAGGGGTCTTAATATCCCCTCGGTTATAATCACTGACATCCGAGAAGCGGCGTCTTATGAAAAATTCCTGTGCACAGTGTCCCATTCTCTCTTCCCAGGGCTGAAGAGGCACCCTCATCCCGTAACGGGTAGGATGGATCGTCCTGTCGCTTCCCCATTGGCTCTTTCCGTCGAAATTGTATCTGCTGTTCCATACGACGTAACCCTCATTCCACACCGTCACCGAAGGGTAGGAAAAAAGAAGCATGGTAGGCCGGAACACCACAAACCAGCCCCGTCGCGACACCGTCTCTGTCACAGTGTCCATTTGAATCGTCCCGCCCTCGGGTGGCAGCGGTAGGGGAATCCAATCCCACTTCCAGTGGGCCATGATCACGACTCCATCAAGGGGCTCGCCTGTATCGGCGTCCGTTACTCGACCAACCACTGTGCCGGTGAGGATACTCGCAATGAGATAAAGACCAATTAGAGAGGCCACAATCCAGTGCCTCCGGATCGTTTTCCAGAGCACGTTCATCTTGTCAGTTGTCCGTGACATGGACTCTCCTAGAATTTATGGATCCGCCAGATACCGTCAGGATCCCGCATGAAATACAGGTAGTAAGTGACCAATTGACCGTTTTCCTCACGCCGCAACCGATACTTGGCAGAATCCCCTTTGACATAGATGATCTCAATATCCGCCATGTCGGCGGCCATCTGAGGGAGAGCTGACTGGATGGTAGTGAATATTTTCTGGTATCTGTCCGCCGAATAGGGGGAGAACTTGTCCACTGCACCTTCGATGTCGCTGTTCGACAGTTCGCCCCTGAAGTCGTTCCATCTTCCTGTAAACAGCGCGTCGGCTACTGTCCGGTCCTGTACGGTCACCGTAGTAAATCCGGTGCGCTCGATCCCGCCGACGTCAACCACAACAACTTCTGCGGTGAAAACACCCATATAGGTGTAGGTGAATTGGACGGAACTATCTGTCGTCCGCGTCTCATCAACCGTACCGTTACCATCCAGGTCGTAGCGATACTCTACGGCCTCGATCCCCCTTACATCGGGGGAGAAGGAAACTGTTAATGGAGGTACGCCGGAATTGATGTTGGAGGAAAGTTCAACCGATGGGCTTTCTCCGGTGGTCGTCACTTCCACCGTTGCCGTAACTGTAATGTATTCGAAGGTCGCAATAGTCGCTGTCAATGTGTTGGTGCCCGTTACAAGTGGAATGTTTGAGGCTACGAAGAATTGTCCTGACAGGTCGGCAGGAACGCCGTCCACCTCTATCCCCACATCGTCGGTGTAGGCCTCCCACATCCCCTGGACGGTGGCCTTATTCGCGTCCAGACTGCTTCCCACGGCAGGCTCCGTCACCTGGACATCCAGCAAATACACCCCGTTTATGGAAATGGTGATATACGATGACGGGATGCTCCTGACCTCCACCTCCAGGACGTTCTCACCCTTGTTCACATAGGGAGCAAGGTCTCTTTCAAGGTAAGTCACCTGTTGGTTCAGGTCCGAGACCTTGATCACCGTAAACCCGTTCACCTTCACCACAGCCGCCGAGGCGAGGCTGTCGCCCGCGGCGCTGCCGTTTTCCAAGGCCAGAGTGAAGCTCCCCTTGATGGTGGGGATGACGAAGGTCCTCACCGCAACGTCAGGCCCTCCTGCGTCCCGGGAAAACCTCTCCGGTTCGAACAGGGGCAACGTCACCGTGTTCGAGGCGAATGCGCCGGTACAACGGCCGGGATCGTAAACAAGGCCGCCATTGCGATCACCCACATGGCCAGATTACAGCCAAGCTTATTGCGGGTTCCGGACTTTGTCAAAAAATGGTCAAATATAACAAGGGATTATGCACACGACCGTGTGCAACAGGCGGTGAAACTGATGGGCATAATAGGCTACGGAGGACAAGCCGGTCAGGAATCAGGAGATCCAGTGCACCGGTGCACATGCGCACTATAAAACCGGCAATCCTCAACCCTTCTCCCTCCTCATTGTTTCCTTTCCACTTTCCACTTTCCACTTTCCACTTTCCCCTTTACTGTAACCCCCATGCTGGCCATTTTACTCATCGCGGTCATCTTCGGCTCCGGTCTCCTGGGCATGATGGGTCTCGGCGGCGGGATCGTTTACGTTCCCCTGCTTTCCTGGTGGGGCCTTGACTTCGCTACAGGCGCCATCCCCCTGAGCCTTTTCCTCGGGATCGCGACCAGTTCCAGCGCAGCCTATACATACTACCGGAACGGGCTGGTTCAGACGAAAACCAGCCTTACGGCCGCGTCCACCGTCCTTCTCGGGGCCCCGGCGGGAGCCTGGGCCATGACGGTCATTCCAACCGGAGTTGTAAAGGTCCTGTTCTCGGCGGCGGCGGGCTATGTCGTCTATAGCATCTTTTCGACCCGCGACCCGGTGGACAGATCGGCCCCCCTGACGGTCTATCGAGCATGGGTCATCCTGACCATCGGATTTTTCGTGGGATTTTTCAGCGGACTGCTGGGGATCGGCGGCGGGTTCCTCCTCGTTTCGTTCCTCCTGGCCACCGGGTTCCCGACCAGGCAGGCAGTGGCCACGTCATCCCTCGTGGTGGTGGTCTCCGCGACAGCGGCCTTCCTGTCCCATCTGCCCCACGCCGACTTCCCCATTCCGACCGCTCTCCTCCTTGCCGCGGCCGCCCTGACAGGTTCCAGGCTGGGGGGACTCTGGGTCACGCACTACGCTCGTCCCAGGACCCTGAGGATCATCGTGGGAGCCATCATCCTGGTTATTTCGCTGAAAATGGGGTGGGATGGATTTTTCTCTCTCATGAAATGAGCAAAAAAATCCAGTGCCTGGTGTCCGGACTCCAGAACCGCAGACTCTGGGGTCTGGCTATTGGATACTGGATACTGCCCTTCTTGGCATAACTATGGCAATAATTATTGGTTTGAATGCAAAAAGGGCATTTTTTTGACCATTAATCAGCTTGTGGGCCCCGTTGGCTGGCAGATATCTGTCTAAGGAGCCGTTTTTGGAAACATTTTTCAACGAGGTTCTGGGACTGGGTTCCGATTTTATCGCCGAGTTCAGGTACATCTTCTGGTATTTCGCGGCAGGAGTGGCCCTGGAGGCCCTCGTTCGCACCTACGGGTGGCACATCAAGCTGCGCAGGACCCTTGAAAGACTGGGCGGAGGAGCCATCTGGCTGGCCGTGGGTATCGGCCTGTTCAGCCCCCTGTGTGCCTGCGGCATCCTGCCCCTGACCATCTCCATGATCCTGGCGGGGGTTCCTTTCGCCCCGGCCATGACCCTGCTGGTAACGAGCCCCCTCATGAGCCCCGCGGGGTATACCCTGACCGCCTGGGAACTCGGGCAGCAGTGGGCAGTGGTCAAGCTGGCGAGCGCCGCTATCATGGGTCTGTTCGCCGGCTATACGACCCTCTATTTCCAGCGGCGGGGCTGGTTCGAGATGGACAGGCTTTTCACCCGTGGGATCCCCAGGGGTGATTTCCACGACCCCGACTATCCCTGCGAAGACCTTCAGTGCG
Organism: bacterium; assembly: GCA_029210545.1. NCBI lineage: Bacteria > bacterium. The sequence goes on along the minus strand of JARGFV010000056.1, from coordinate 11,540 downwards.
ATTGCAGGAACCAGTTCAGCAAAAAGTACATCGAATCGCGCACGAGCAACAAGGCCGCTGTTTTTTTCGGAAAGTTCGTGGACGGGACCCTGAAGATCGGGAAGTTCGTTCTCCTCGGGGTATTCATCGAGGTGGTGGCCGCCCGGTACATTCCTTCCGAGTGGGTCGCCCCCCTGCTCACCAACACGTTCCCCCTCAGTATCCCCCTCATCACGGTGGCAGTGGTCCCCCTGCACATCAACCAGATCATGGCCTCGGCCATCCTCTATGGTTACGTGGACCTGCCCCTCGCCAAGGGCCCCGGGCTGGCCTTCCTCGTGGGAGGACCGGTGACCGCCATTCCCGTCATGGGGATCTTCCTGACTTTCTTTGCCCGCAGGGTGTTCTTCCTGTACCTCGGGATCTGCCTCGTCGGGACAATCACCATGGCGTACGGATATCATTATCTGTTTTGAGAAACACCTGGCGCGAAGCACAAAGAGCGAAGAACGAAGAAAATCCTCACTTCGCACCTCGATCATCGCCCTGCACCTCGATCATCGCGCTTCGTACCGGCAAGAGATTGTAAACCTGGAAATTTGGGATCTGAGATATGAGAATAAGACCTGCCATCCTTCTTAGCCTCCTCACTCTGGCTGTATTTTCCTGCGCCGGCCCCCGCAGCGCAATCCTGCGGGGAACTGTCGACCAGCCCGTGGTGCTGGCCGGCGCCGTCACCGCCGACACGACCCTGTCGGGGATGGTCACCCTCTCCGAGGACCTCCTCGTCCCGGAGGGGATCACCCTGGCTTTTCAGCCGGGCACGAGGGTCACGGTCCTTGCCAGCGAGGGGACCCGCACCGACTCCCAGTTCGTGACCACGGGGACCGAGATCGTCGTCCGGGGGGTTCTCGTCCTCGAAGACACCGTCATCCGAACGGAAACGGGCACCAGGGGCTCGTGGGGCGGGATCGTCGCGGCAACCCCCGGTGCCGCCGTGACACTGGAACGTTCCACTGTTGCCGGAGCCCAGTACGGGCTCATGATGCTCGGCGGCACCGCCCGGGTAACGGGGTGCACCTTTACCGGCAACGAAGTGGGCATGGCCGCGGCCCTGGGAGCGTGGGTCATCCAGTCGGGCAACACCTACCGGGACAACGGGATAGCCACCGCCGCCTGGCACACGCTCAACCCCCTGAAAAGCCCATCAGACACTTTCGAGGGCAACGGCGACGGCGCCCTTTCCCTGACGGCTCAGCCGGTTGATGTCCATTACAGGGAGACCTTGCCCGTCACCCCTGACCGCCCTCCTGTCACCAGGCAGTACATGGGGGAAGTGGCCCTCACGGAGGACACCACCTGGTCCGGGACCGTGATCATCGACGGCCAGGTGGCCGTTCCTCCGGAAGTCACCCTCGAGATCGGACCCGGCACCCACGTGCTCTTCACCTTCAGGGACACCAACGGTGACGGCCTTGGAGAAAGCTGGATCGTCGTCCAGGGGACGGTGAAGGTTCTCGGCGAGGAGGACGCCTGGGTTCTATTCGACTCCGAAGAGCCTGGAGCCTCGCCGGGGGTTTGGGACAGCCTGAGCGTCATCGCCTCCGACTCGCCTGACAACGTGGTGAACAATGCGATCTTCCGTCACGGGGTCAAGGCGTTCCACAGCCATTTTTCAAAGGCGCGCTTTTCCAACGTCATTTTCGAGGACAACCTTCGCGGGGTCCAGTTCCAGGAGTCGGCCGGGACCGTCATCGACCGGGCTTTTTTCCGCCGCAACCAGAGCGGGGCCCGGTTCCGGGACAGCGAGGTCACCCTCACGAACATCGTCGCCGAGGACAACGTGGCCGGGATCAATTTCCTCCGGTCGAAGGTGGCGGTATCAGATCTCGTGGTCACCGGCAGTTTCGCCGAGAGTTTCGTGTCCAGGGAATCGGAGACGACCCTCACCAGGGCTGTCATCAGCGGCAACGTGAGGGGCCCGCGTTTCAAGGGAGCCGGGGAGAAGGTCACCATCCGCGAGTCCATGGTGCGGGGCAACCTGACGGAAGGGCTGTCCTTCAACAGCGTCGATGGCCGGGTCATCTACAGTGACCTTTCCCAAAACGGCTTTACGGGTCTATCCGTCACCGACGCCCCGGTGCGAGTCGAAATGAGCCGGCTTGCCGGCAACGGCCGGTTCGACGTGGACAACAACGGATCAACCGGTATCGACGCCAGTGGATGCGATTGGGGGGTCGGCGGCCCTCCCGACCCGGCCAGGATCTACGACGGTCAGGACGAGGAGGGGATCGGGTCTGTCATCACCGATGAACCACTGACATTCTCCCTGGCCTTTCCCGGCACCGGGGTGCCCACGGGTCCTTATGCGGGGAGACTTCTCATCGCAGGGGACGTCCCCACACCAACAGACAAGCCCGTGTCCCTCAGGCATGGGGCCAGGATATGGTTCTCCCCCGTCGAGGCCGACTCCCTCTTCGACCTGTGCTCCGACCATCCCGGCTTCCCCTCCTCGGAGCTCATCGTGAGCGGCAGGATCGATGCTGTCGGGACCGCCAACGAACCGATCCACTTCTCCCAGGCAGGGCCGGCATCCGTCGAAGGCGTCAAGTGGGGAAGCGTCAACCTGCTCAACGGAAAGGGAGGCCGGTTCGAAAACTGCGTGTTCACGAACGCCTCGACCGGCATACACGCCAGGGAGGCGGGGGACGTGGTTGTCCGGGACTGCGCCTTCGAGAGGAACAACGTGGGGCTTCGCTTTTCCAGCACGAACATGTCGGTCAGGGACAACGCCTTCCGCTACAACGACGCCGGTCTGAGGTTCCACGAGTTCGGGGGCACCGTTGAGGGGAACACATTCCAAGGGAACAACACCGCGATCTTCGTCACGGACAACCCGGAGAACGTGGCCTTGAAAAACAACACCTTCTCGGAAAGCCGCGACTACCACGTCAAGCTGGGGATCCACGTTACGGAGGACGTGGAGGTCGAGGGCGGAGCTTTCGACCTGCCCAAGGGGAAGGTTCTGGGAGATGTCATCTTCGACAAGGAGGATGACGGGGATTTGGGACGTGTGGTCATTGTCCCGTGAGTGCGTTTGTGCGTACGTGAGTGACAATCATATCGCATACACGCTCCACGCTTCACGCACACACGTTCAAACCACTCCCACCTTCGGGCATAGAACACTGACCGGGCACTCTTCGCACTTCGCCCTTCGCGCTGAGCACTTGTCTCTTCCCAGAAAGATCAGTTCACTGGAAAAGGGCATCCAGCGCCCGGGCGGCAAAAGGGCGTTGATATCCTTTTCGATCTTCTCCGGGTCCTTGTTTTCCGTAAGCCCCATTCGGTTCGATAACCGCTTGACGTGGGTGTCCACCACCACACCCGGGATCCCTTCGGCGATGCCCAGGACCAGGTTGCCCGTCTTGCGCCCCACCCCGGGCAGGGTGACCATCTCCTCCAGCGTACTGGGCACCTCTCCCCCGAACTTTTCAACGATAGCCTTGCAGCACCCCTGGATCGACTTTGCCTTCTGCCGGTAGAAGCCGGTTGAGAAGATCATCTGCTCCAGTTCCCGGAGGTCGGCGCCGGCGAACGCCTTCGCGTCCGGGTATTTCTCGAAGAGAGCCGGGGTCACCATGTTCACCTGACCGTCGGTGCACTGGGCGGAAAGGATGGTAGCGACCAGAAGCTGGAGGGTGTTATGAAATTTGAGAGCCGTGTCGTTGGGGTAGAGTCCGGCGAGGATAGCGTCGATGGCCACTGCTCGCTCGGATCTCTTTTTCATGCTTTCAGCCATATGACCTTACTTTCTGGATTTTACCGGTAGAGTAGCCGAGTAAACCATCAAGTCATTCCGGGCGAAGTAAAACGAAGACCCGGAATCCAGCATTGTCTGTCATTGCGGGTCACGCCGACTTGTCGCGGCGTAGTCACGCCTTTTGCGTGACGAAGACGGATGGCGTGCCGAAGCAATCCCGGGATCGCTTCACGTGGTTAATGGTTCGCGATGACAACATGACTTTTTCCTGGTTCTCTGGGCGTCTCCGAGTCTCTGCGTGAGGCCGCCTTTGCTGCTCTTACACGAACCGCGCCTTCCCCTGAACCCTGGCGCAAAGCGCCCTTCGACAAGCTCAGGACAAGCATAGCGCCCTTCGATTTTCTCTGTGTTAATGCTTTTGCCGCTTTTGCAGGAAATACGCCTTCAGCTCTTCAGCTGACAGGCAGTTCAGCACGTCCCCCTTCTCCAGCCACCCCTTCCTCGCCGCGCCCAGGCCGTAAAAGGTGTAAGCCAACTCTGCGGTGCTGTGGGCGTCCGGGCAGATGGCGATCCTCATCCCCAGTTCCTTCGCCCTGGGAAGGAGCCGCCAGTCGATGTCCAGGCGGTAGGGGTGAGCGTTGAGCTCGATGGACTTGCCGTTTTTGGCCGCGCACTCGAGAACCCGGTCCATGTCCACGGCGTAGGGCTCACGGGCCAGCAGCAGCCGCCCCGTGGGGTGCCCAAGGATGTCCAGCCAGGGGTTCTCCAGGGCCCGGCAGATGCGGTCGGTCATCTGCTCTTCCTTCATGGTGAAGCTGGAATGGACCGAGCCGATGACAAAATCGAAGGAGGCAAGGATCTCCTCCGGGTAGTCCAGGGAGCCGTCTGGAAGGATGTCTGATTCAATGCCTTTATAAACGACAAAACCTTCGTTTTTGTCGTTTATCTTGTCGATCACGGCAAATTCCTGTTTTACCCGCCCGGGTTCAAGACCTCTTGCGTATCTTGCTGACTGGGAGTGTTCCGTCACCCCGATGTACGAAAGGCCCAGGTCCCTCGCCGCTGCGACCATCTCCTCCAGGGTGGCCGTCCCGTCGCTGGCCACGGTGTGCATGTGGAGAGCGCCCCGGATATCGCCCGGTTCAACGAGCACCGGCAGGGTGCCGGCCCCGGCCGCCGGGATCTCCCCCATCTCCTCGCGAAGCTCGGGGGGGATAAAGGCCAGTCCCAGCCGTTCGTAGATGGCAGCCTCGTCCCTGCAGGGCACGTTCTTTTCCCCGTCGAACAGGCCGTACTCGTTGGACTTGAGACCCATCTTCCTGGCCCTTTCGCGCAGGGCGATGTTGTGCTCCTTGCTCCCGGTAAAGTGCTGCCAGGCGTAGGGAAACGACTCCGGCGGAACCACTCTCAGGTCCAGGTTGACCCCCGACCTGAGGCGAGCCGTCAGCCTGGTGTCGCCGCGGGCGGTGACCTCTCCCGCCAGCTCGTGCGCGGCCACCGCATCCATGAGAGGCTCGCTCTTTCCCGAGGCCACCAGGTCGATGTCCTTGACGATCTCCTTGCGGCGGCGAAGGGAGCCGGCCACCTCCACCTGTCTGGTTCCCTTGACCTTCCTCAGGGCTTCGACGATGGCATCAGCCTGGGGCTGGACCGTATCGGCCAGGTAGCGGCCGGCGTAGGCGATGAGGCCGGCGATCCCCTTGAGGATGTTTTCCTGGGTCTTCGCTCCGAAGCCGGGCAGGGTCAGGAGGCGGTTCTCCCCGCAGGCGTACTCCAGCTCTCCCACCGAGGTGACATCGAGCTCATCCATGAGTACCCTGATCTTTTTCGGGCCGAGGCCGGGGATGCGCAGAAGCTCCAGGACCCCTTCCGGGAAGCGGGAGCGCAGCTCAAGCAGGAAGGGCGGGTCGTCCGACCCGAGAAGTTCTGCGATGTGGGCGGCGATATTGGTCCCGATCCCCTTGACGGAGCGGATGGAGCCGTCGGTCACGGCCTCGGCCAGGTCCCCGGCGAAAGCGCGGACGATGCGCGACGCGTTGTGGTAGGCCCTGATGCGGAAGGGGTTGTCCCCGGCAAGCTCCATGAGGACGGCCGCCTCTTCCAGGGCGTTGGATATGGCTTTTTTGTCCATCTGCGAAATATAACATATTTCACGGATGAGGTTTCCGGGAACCAGCTTCTTCTTAGATTTATACCGTCCATGTTGTATAATTCATCCTGTAATGGTGACTGAAACCAAAGATCGCGTCCTCAAAATCTTCGGGATCCTGCGCCAGCTCGAGGCGGCCATGGCCAGGTACTACCTTTCCTGCTCCGAGGTTGTGCTATGATAACTTTATGAAAAACAAGGTGATAAAAATCGGGAAGGTCCGCCTCGAGGACCAGGGAAAGGAGACGGACCTGGACAGAACTACTCCGGCCGAGAGGGTCGCGATGGTGCATGTCATGACCAGGAACGCATGGGCCTTCCGGGGGATCGACATTGATCAGCAGCGATTACAAAAACATATTGTCCGCTTTCGACGGCTGGGAAGTTAAATACCTCGTCGTTGGTGCTCACGCCATGGTTTTCCATGGAGTTGCCAGGTCGACCGGGGATATTGATCTGTGGTGAAGTGCGACACTTTGAATGCAGATATCGAGGATTCCCGAGGGGCGATAACGCAGCAGATGAACCCTTATTGGAAACCGCATAGTCCTTATGAGCGCTAACCTCTCCCCGATGTACCTGGAAGCCGAAGAACAGTTCCGCTCGGCCACCACCCCTGACGCGAAACTCGAAGCCCTCGACAAGATGCTTCGTCTCATCCCCAAGCACAAGGGGACCGAGAAGATGCAGTCGGACATAAAAAAGCGTATCGCCAAGTGGAAGAACCTGTCGGAGCAGGCGAAGAAAAAAGGCAGCAAGAGGGTCGACCTGTCCCACGTTCCCAGGGAAGGGGCAGCCCAGGCGGCGGTCATCGGTCCCGTGAACACGGGAAAATCCTCCCTCATCTCGATCCTGACCAACCTGGAACCCGCCATCGCCGATTACCCGTTCACCACCCGCATGCCCCAGCCCGGCATGATGTTCCACCACGGCATCCCCATCCAGCTCATCGACACCCCGGCCCTGGACCCCAGCGTCACGGAACGCTGGATCTCCGGCCTCATCCGGAACGCGGATATCGCCGTCGTCGTCCTTGATCTTGCCCGGGAAGATCTCATCGAGCAGTGGGAGGCCGCCCACGCCGTCCTGAACGACCTGAAGATCCGCCTCATCGAACCGGGCGGGGAAAAAACATACCAGGAGGACGGGTGGGTCCTCGTCCCGGCCATCTACCTGGGCAACAAGTGCGCCATGGGCGAAGCCGACGAAAGGCTGGCCATCCTGAGGGAGCTTTTCGACGACCTGCCGGAGATCCACCCCGTGTCGGCCAGAACCGGCACCGGGCTTGAGAGGTTCAAGGACCTGGTACATAGCTCCCTTCGCCTCATCAGGGTCTTTTCCAAGCCGCCCGGCAAGGAGCCTGACCTCACCCAGCCTTTCGTGGTCACAAAGGGCGCCACCGTTTCGGAACTGGCTACCCTGGTCCACAAGGAGCTGGCCCAGAGGATGAAGTTCGGCAGGGTCTGGGGTGAGCAGGTCTACGACGGGCAGAGGGTGGCGATGGACTACGAACTTAATGATGGCGATATAGTAGAGTTAAACGATTAAGAACCATGCCATATCGCCATCATTAAGTTCGAGAGATAGGGGATAAGGGATACGAGATAAGGAAATTCTACAGGCTGTACCTTAAGTCCAGGTATTCACTTATCTCCTGGAACTGATTTTCCTAATCACCTATCTCTTATCTCTTGGCACTGCGACCACTGTCAACCGATTGGACTTATAATTGAAAAAATCGTTCGCAACTTGCATATTCATCCTGTCGCTCACCCTGGCAATATTCCCGGCAAAGGCCCAGTCCAATCGGTTGACAGTGGTCGCCTCCGTTTTCCCCCTCTACGAATTTGCCCGGGAGGTGGCGGGACCATTTGCGGACGTGCGCATCCTGCTCCCTGCCGGTGTAGAGCCCCACTCCTGGGAGCCGAAACCGTCGGACATCGTTTTTCTCTCCAGGGCCGACATCTTTCTTTACGTCGGTGAATCCATGGAGCCATGGGCTCACGATCTTGTCGGCGCGGTGAAGGGGAAAGGGCTTGAGAGTGTTGAGATCATGGACAGCTCCGGCTTTGCCGGGGACGACGGACCGGACAGTTCGAAGAGTATCGTTAATGGTGGGCATGATCAGGGGAGTGATCCCCATTTCTGGCTGGACCTTGCACAGGCTGCGCGGGCAGTCCGGATAACGGGGAAGATCCTTTCGGCAAAAGACCCGGGCAACGGGGAAATCTACACTTCGCGTGCCGCACAGTACGCCCGTCGGCTCGAGGAACTGGATATGGCCTTCGAGCTGGGCCTTTCGCGCTGCTCCAGCACAACCCTGGTCACCGGCGGACATGCCGCCTTCGGTCACCTTGCTAAACGTTACGGGTTGACCCAGGTGTCCATCTACGGGCTCAGCCCGGACACCGAACCCAGTGCCAGGCACATGGCCGCTGTGATAAAACAGGTCAGGGAACTCAACGTGAACACCGTTTTTTTCGAGGAGACGGTGAACCCGGAGCTTGCCAGGGTCCTTTCCCGGGAGACCGGAGCCGGGATGCTTTCCCTTAATCCCGTTTCGAACCTCACCTCTGCCCAGTGGCAAAGCGGCACGGCTTTAACCGATCTCATGGAGCAGAACCTGAAAAGCCTGCGGGAGGGGTTATCCTGTGAATGATCCGGATGTCCTGTTCGACCTGGACAAGATCAGTTTCCGGCACGGCAGCGAGCAGATCCTCGACTCGGTGACCCTTGAGGTCCACCGGGGGGATTTCCTGGCGCTCCTCGGCCCCAACGGATCGGGTAAATCCACTCTCATCAGGATCATGCTGGGGCTGGCCAGACCCGATTCCGGGTCGATCCGGATCATGGGGAGGGACCTCAACGAGTTCACCGCCTGGGACCGCATCGGCTATGTCCCCCAGAAGGCCACCGACCTTGATCCCTTCTTCCCCGCCTCGGTGAGGGAGGTGGTGGCCATGGGCCTGCTTCCCCACAAGAGGTGGCCCAGGTTCCTTTCAAAGGGAGACGGGGGCGTCATCGACAAGGCCCTGGATCTCATGGAGATGCGGCAGTACAAGAACCGGCGGGTCTGGGCTCTTTCGGGAGGGCAGCAGCAGCGGGTGTTCATCGCACGTGCCCTGGTCACCCAACCGGAGGTCCTGGTCCTGGACGAACCGACCACCGGTGTGGACGGCGCGACCCAGAAACGGTTTTACGACATGCTCGAACGGGTGAACAGGGAAAAGGGGGTCACCATGGTCCTGGTGACCCACGACATCGGGGTGGTCACCAAGCACGTCAACAAGGTCGCGTGCCTGAACCAGAAGCTGATCTTTCACGGAAGCCACGACGATTTCTGCGAATCCGAGCAGGCGATCACGCTCTTCGGCCCGGAAAGCCACCTGATCTGCCACAGGCATTGATAAACCAGAAGGAGGAATGAGGAAGGAGGGAGGAGGAAGAAAGGCACAGGCTCTGCCTCTGCAATATTCATCCTTCATCCTTCACTATTCCAGAACTAATGGAAATTTTCCAATTCGCATTCATGCAACGAGCCTTTGCCGCCGGGCTTCTCATCGCCCTGGCGTGCAGCGTTCTCGGGGTCTTCCTGGTCCTGCGGCGGGAGGCCATGCTGGGGCACGGCCTTGCCCACGTCACCTTCGGAGGAGTGGCGCTAGGCCTTCTCCTCGGCATCTCTCCCATCTGGACAGCCCTCGTCGTGGCGGTCCTGGCCTCCGGCCTCCTCCTGAAGCTGAGAGAAACGATGGGCCTGCACGGGGACACCGCCATCGGCATCGTCTCTTCCGTGGGTTTCGCCCTCGGGGTGGTTATCGCCAGCGCATCCGGCCGGTTCAGCGTTGAGCTGTTCTCCTACCTCTTCGGGAACATCCTCGCCATCAGTACCGGCGAGGTCTTCTCCTCGGTGATCCTGGCTGGAGTGGTCATCGTCACGGTGGCCCTTAACTACAACGATCTGGTCTCCATCACCTTCGACAACGAGTTGGCGAAGAGTTCGGGCATCCCGGTGGCCAGGCTGGACCTGCTCGTGGCGGTGCTGTCGGCCGTCACCGTGGTCCTGGCCATGAAGGTGGTCGGCCTGCTGCTGGTCGCGGCCCTCATCGTCATCCCGGCCGCGACCGCCCTGCAGCTCGCCCCCAATTTCCGGGCCGCCATCTTCCTCTCGTGTGCTGCCGGCATGGCTTCGGTCGCCGCCGGGCTGGTGGCAAGCTATTACCTGGACCTGCCCGCCTCGGGAAGCATCGTCTTGGTGGAAACGGTCCTGTTTATCGCGGCATGGATGGGAGCAAAATTTTTTAATAGCCATTGACACGCGAGTACGCGCCCTTCGACGCACTTCGCTTGCTCAGGACAGGCGGAGGAATGGATTCCTGGTCTTCGCCCGGAATGACGAAATTGAAGGAGGAATTTTCAATCGTCATTCCCGCGGAAGCGGGAATCCAGGATATTAGCACCCGCTACATGGTACATTATGGAATTTGGAATCTGGAATTGCATTCCCGAAAGGCGAGGTGAACCCTATGAGCGAGCATTCTGTAAAGGTCATGGAACTTATCCGGCGCACTCCTTCCGCGGCTACACTGCGCATGGAAAAACCGGAAGGCTTCACCTTCAAGCCTGGACAGTGGGGCTACTTCACCGTCCAGGGGGAAGATGGAGGGATCTCCCGCACCCTCTCCTTCTCCTCCTCACCCACGGAACCATACCTGGAGTTCACCAAGCGGATCAGCCAGTCTGATTTCAGTCAGGTTGTCGTCAAGTTGTCTCGCGGGGACAAGGTGACTTTCAGGGGGCCCATGGGGAACCTCATCTACGAGGGCGGCCTCGACAGGGCCACCTTCATCGCCGGGGGGATCGGAATCACTCCCATCAGGAGCATCCTGAAACATGCCGTGGACAAGGGCGTCACCGGGGAAAAATATCTGCTCTACGGAAACCTCGACGTCGAAGAGACCGCTTTTGCCGGGGAGATCGAGCAATGGGAAAAAGCGGACCCTGGACTTACGGTGGTTCACGTCCTGCAGAACCCGCCCGAGGGGTGGACGGGCTTTACGGGGTTCATCAACAGCCGCGTCATCCGGGAGTCGGTCCCGGACATCCCGGGCCAGACCTTCTACGTGTCCGGCCCCCCTCCCATGGTCCGGGCGGTCACCGGCGCCCTGGAGGAGCTGGGGATCAGGAAGGAAAGGGTCGTGACGGAGGAGCTGAAGGGGTACGAAGGGATGATCTGATGACAGCTTACCTGTCATCAGATCATCAGTGAACGGTTTACAGTTCCCAGTCAACAGTTAAGGCGATTACTCGAATACGGCTATTTGCATAAAGGAGGGGCGCCCGCAGGCGCCCCTCTCTGGAATCTGGAATCACAAAAAGGCGCTGTCAGCGCCTTTTTGTTTAGAGCCCCAGCCCCAGGTTCGCACCGGCGATGTAGTAGTCGCCCTTTTCCGCATAGGCGAAACCGAGATCCAGAAAACCGATACCCAGGCCGAAGTGCAGCAGGGTCGGCGCTCCCGAGATCCCCGAGTTATTGCTCATCCCCGCGCGCAGGGCGATGGCCCAGATGTCGAACTCCGCGCCCAGGGCCCACTCCTGGTACTTGGTGCCGCTCTCGTCATTCTCGGTGACGTCCAGGTCGGCAGCGACGGT
>JARGFV010000055.1 GCA_029210545.1 bacterium | reverse complement strand
CCGTCGATCTGGATGAGTTCTCCGAAACGTGAGCGCCGTTCACGCAACTGAAAGGCTTTGGGATATTTGCGTTTTTTGGGTTTCCAGATACCTTCGTTGATCATCCATTGCCGGAGGGTCTCTACGGAAAGGGAGAACTCGTGTTTCTCGGTGAGCTTCTCATGGGCAAGGGTCGGTCCAAAGTCATGGTAACGTTTCTGTATGAGCTCGATCGCTTTGTTGCGTGTTTCCTCGGGCAGACACCGGTTGCTCGGCCGACCCCGGCGGCGGGAGACCAAGGCAGACGGCCCTTCCCGTTTGAAGCGCTTAACCAAACGCTTTATCTGGCGGATGCTCAACCCTAACTGAGCAGCAGCGACTTTTTGCTTGATGGCACCGGAGACTAACGCATTCATAACGGTGACACGATCCAGTTCCTTGTGGCTCATTGTGAATATCTCCTCTGACATGTCGCCCCCTTGCAAAAGTTGAAGTAGGGGACATTTGTAACTTGGACAGAGGGGACATTACTACTTTGGACTAACACCTGTCTCACGTTCGTTCCCTTCCTTCTTCGTCACGCCAGAGGCGTGATGAGATCTGTGAGAGCCCGCTCTTGCCTTTTTTACAGAAATTGCTTTCTCCGAGATTGATTCACCTGGGGCCCGCCCAATCCCCCACCTTGCGCAGTCCCGCGGCAAGCGGTATCCCCGCCACCAGCAGGGACATGATCCCCGCCCCGGCGAGGCTGATGAGTGAATCGGTCCTGGTGAGCGCCGCTAACCCCATGCGGTAGGCGAAAAACCGGTACACGGGCGCTGCCAGGAAGATCACCATCCCCCCGATGTAGGCCAGGCTGATGATCATGGAGGCGACACCACCTGCCGAGGCCGGTATCTGGGCCTCGTTCTCGAAATCGAAGCGCGGGTACACCGCCCCCATGCCCAGAGAAAGTCCTGTCAGCGCCAGGGCCATGACGAGGGACGCCGCGGTGAACAGGAGCATCATGTCCCCACGGACCCCGAGGACGTAGTTCGTGGCCATGGACAGGATGAAAGAAACGAGACACAGGGGGGCGGCGGCGAAAAGGTACTTGGCGATAAAAAAGCGCTTCATGGGCACGGGCGAGGACAGGGTGACCCAGAGGGCCCGCCCTTCCAGGCTCACCGAGGGGAACACGAACCGGACGCACAGGGCCGACAGCACGAACCCGCTGATGCCCAGGTTCAGAAAGGCCACCATGTTTTTGTAGAACATCCCACCGAGAGGAAAACTGTAGGCGTTGTAGACATACAGGACCACGAGGGCTCCCAGGAGGAAAAGCTGTGTCCAGCGGGACGGGTCTCTCGCGAAAAGGAGCATGTCCTTTGTCAGGTATGAGCCCATGATCGGATCCATCCTTCCCATGAGGCGCTCCGTCAGGCTGATCCCCGCCCTTTCCTTGCGGACGTGTCCCTCGTCCGCGGCGGCCAGGCTTTTAAAATAAAACAGCCTGAAGATGAGGTAGAACGCCGCAAGAGTAACGAGAGTTGCTCCCACCAGGTACACGACGTTGGTCCAGTACACCGCACCGGTTCCCCCGGTGCTCAGGTTAACAACAGCCGTTGTGGCCCAGCTCGTGGGCATGAGGGGTGATTCGGGGACCGTCATGGCCGTGACGAACTCCATGACCTCCTCTTCCGGAACGTCCATGAATAGCCTCTCGGGCCGGCTCATCCGGAACAGGATGATAATGAGGGAGGCCACGGCCAGACTGATAAAGCTCACTGCATGGTTGACCTTCGACGCCGGGAGGATCCGCATGAGGATCATGGCCAGGGAACAGCCGGTGAATACCGGTATGGACACCAGGAGAAAAAAGACAGGAGCCCACCCCGCGATGAACTCCCATCCGAGGCCAAGGCGTTTTCCGTAGGCGAAGAAGGGGGGCGCCCCGAACACGAAGATCATCCATGAACTCTGGAAAAAGACCAGGACCAGCCGCTGGAGGATAAAAGCTGTGGGAGAAAGGGGCGTCGTGACAAGCAAAGGGATCTCTGAGCTCATGTAAAAGCCCGAAATGGCCGACGAGAGGCTGGACAGGGCCAGGAGCCCGAAAAACGATAAAAACAGCGTGTGGATGAGCTGATGGAGCATGAAGGGGGCCAGGAACTCCAGTTTCTCCTGGATGGCGGCTATGAGACGCAGGAAGAACAGGTGATCGAACCATATGAAAGTGACGGCCAGAAACGTGATGATGGCGGCCCAGAACAGGTTCTTCCGACCTCCGAAACGGAAGATGTTGACGAACTCGCGCACCCGGTAACCGGTGAGAAGGAAAATTGATCTGACGAACCCTGCGTGGGTATTCATGGTGTAATCCAAGTTTCCATTTTCGGTTCATCCGGTTAATGCGTACCTTGGTGGTATCACCACAAGTCACATAAAAGCTTTTAACCACAGACCCCAGACACAGATTTTCAGCGACATTCTCTCTTTATCCAGGAATGTCGGTGAAAATCTGTTCTCCTTCGCTCTCGATGGTGAGCCGGAGGAACACCTCTTCCAGGTGGATCCCGGGGGCCCGAACCAGGTCAGCCAGTTCGCTGACGCTGCCGAGCGCCGTGAGTTTACCGTGGTGGATGATCCCTATCCGGTCGCATACTGCCTCGGCGGTGGCCAGTTCGTGGGTGGTCAGAAAAACAGTCATCCCATCGGCGGCGAGGTCGCGGAACATCTTTCTCACCTTGCGGGCCCCCTTGGGGTCCAGGCCCACCATGGGCTCGTCCACGATGAGCACCTTCGGGGCATGAAGCAGGGCCGCCGCCATGGCCAGCCTTTTCCTCATCCCGTGGGAATAGCTCTCTACCAGATGGTTCCCCCAGCTGGTGAGTTCAAAAAACTCCAGCTGTTCGACGGCCCCATCCAGGGCGGCGGCGGCGCTCATGCCGTAGAGCCTTCCCACGAACCGCAGGAACTCTCTGCCCGTCAGCCGGTCGAAGATGAAGGGTGTGTCAGGGATGAACCCGGTCACCGATTTGGCTTCGATGGGCTGACGGACGATATCAAACCCCGCGATGGCCACGGCGCCGGAAGTTGGCGGCAGCAGGCCGGAAAGGACCTTGATGGTGGTGGTCTTCCCGGCACCGTTGGGACCGAGGAAGCCGAACACCTCGCCGGCCGGAACCTCAAGAGACAGGTCGTGGACCGCCTCGAAATCGCCGTACTGCTTGTAAAGGCTGGTGATGGAGATCAATGTTCCTCCTCGTCGCGGAGGTTGGAAGTAATCAGTACTAAGTACTAAGTGCTCAGACAATACATGATTATCGTCAGATGTTCGGCAATATATTACCGGCTGCTGGATCCTGGCTACCGGCTACTGCTTTAATAGCATCCCCACCTTCATTTTCTTCCCTCCCCGGCCCAGCTCGAGGATCACCTCGTCCCCCCAGTCCACGGCTTCGAATGCTGAGCGGAACGCCTTCAGGTCAGGTGTGTCCTTCCCGTTGACACGAAGGATAAGGTCCCCCGGTTCGATCCCCGCCCGGTCGGCCTGGCTGGCCCTGGTGACCCTCGTTATCAGGACGCCGCGCTCGTAGCGGTACCCCAGCTCCTCGGCGAGCTTTTCGGTGAGAACCTCCACCGAAAAACCAAGGGCGGTCCTGAGCCTGTCTCCGGATTCTTTGGGGCGTTCCGGAAGTTTACCCACCGTGACCATGAAGGTGTTTGGAATGCCATCTCTTACAGCCACCAGGGGGACCACTTCACCAACCCTCAGGACACTGGTCATCCGGTAAAACGAGCCTGTGTCCCTGACGTCCCTCCCCTTGACCTTGGTGATGATATCGCCCCGCTTTAAACCGGCCCCTTTCCTGGCATCCTCCGCAAGGACCTCGGTGACCACAACCCCGGCCTTCACAGAGGCGCCCATGGCCCGGATGATCTCCGGTGTGGCATCCTGAACCCTGATCCCCAGGTCGGACCTCACGATCCTGCCTGTACGCAGGAGGCTGTCCATGACCGTGACGGCCATGTTCGTGGGGATGGCGAAGCCGATCCCCTGATACCCTCCGCTCCGGCTGAAGATGGCGGTATTGATCCCGATAACGCGGCCGTTCAGGTCGATGAGCGGCCCCCCGCTGTTTCCAGGGTTGATGGCCGCGTCGGTCTGGATGAAATCCTCGAAATCGGCTATCCCCACGTCGGCGCGCCCCTTGGCGCTGACCACCCCGACCGTCACGCTCTGCCCAAGTCCAAAGGGGTTTCCGATGGCCACGGCCCACTGCCCCACCTCGATGGCATCGGAATCGGCAAGGGGTGCGGCGGCATAACGGCCCTTTGGAAGCCTCAGCACGGCGATGTCGGTCCTGGGATCGCTGCCGACCACTGTGGCTGTAGTCTCGCTCCTGTCGTCCAGTGTGACCCTTATCTCGTCGGCGCCCTCGATAACGTGGTTGTTGGTCAGGACGATCCCCTCCCCGCGCACGATGACTCCCGACCCGAGACCCACCTGGACCGTTTTCTCATCCCCGGGCCCGGAGAACCTCCGTGAAAAGTCGCGCCCGAAAAACTCCTGGAACGGTTCGAACATGTCGCCGAAGAGGCGGTCGTTAAAGCTGTAGTTGCGGCTGAACTTACGGAACGTGCGGATGTTAACGACGGAAGGGGTGACGCTTTTGCTGATACGGACGAAGGCTTCCTGGGTGTTTTGAAGGTCCTTGAGCACCGGTCCTTCGGCTTGTGCGGAGACCCCGCCCGGACCGGGGAAAAGAACCAGGCCGAAAAGCAGGCAGGCGAACAGCGTGCCGAAACACCTCGACACGCTGCAAAAACCTGCTCTATCCGAAGAAATCCGACGCACTCAGGCCCTCCTCTTCCAGGAACGTCCTGAGGTTCCTGATAATCCTGGCCTCGAGCTGCCTTACCCGTTCTCGCGTGATCCCGAGGTGCTCCCCGACCTCCTGAAGGGTCAGCGGGTCGTCCCTCATCCACCTCATCGTAAAGATCTTCCGGTCGCGCTCAGCCAGGGAATCCACAAAACCGGAAAGCTTTTTCAGGTAGATCGAACGGGCCTGTGCATCGGCTACCCGCCTTTCGGTGTCCGGTTCGAGGGCCGGTATCGTGTCGAGGAGGGTAAAATCGCCGTCATCTCCCCT
Organism: bacterium; assembly: GCA_029210545.1. Taxonomy (NCBI): domain Bacteria; species bacterium. Next base: position 10,831 of record JARGFV010000055.1, on the reverse strand, counting down.
TTTAGCCTCGAGGGAAAGGTCTCCGCCGCTGAGGCGCATGCTCATTTCCTCGACCTCCGACTCCTTGACCTTGAGGGTCCCGGCGATGGCCTTTGAGTCCGGCTCGATCCCCATCTTCCGGAGCCGCTCCCTCTCCTTGCTCAGCTGAAAATACAGGGTCCTCTGGGCCTGGGTCGTCCCGATCTTGACCATGCGCGTGTTGTTCATGATATAGCGGATGATGTAGGCCCTTATCCACCACGCCGCATAGGAAGAGAACCGCACACCGCGGTAAGGATCGTATTTTTTAACCGCGTGCATGAGGCCAACGTTCCCCTCCTGGATGAGATCCACGATCTCCCGCCAGAGTCGTCGGTACTCAAGGGCGATCTTGATGACCAGCCTCAGGTTTGAGGTGACGAGTTCGTAGGCGGCGTCCAGGTCCCCGTCCTCAAGATAATTGATGGCGATCCGTTTCTCCTCCTCACGGGTAAGAATGGGGTAGTGACGAACTGTCTGGTAGTAAGCGGTGACCGGATCGTAGATGGCCGGCCTGGATCTGTCGGCATCCCTGGACGGTTCAGGCAGGACTTTGACTTCCTCCGGCACAGAATCATCCTCGCCTAGAAGGATCTCGATCTGGTCATCGGGGACCAGCTGAGACTCACCTTGAGTCTCGGACACAGACTCAGACACAGTGGAAGCACGGGTCCTGGCCTTCGTATTAACCTTGGCCTTATCACCGGCTTTCGCCTTGGATGGGGCTTTGGGTTCAGCTTCAGTTCCGGTTTCGGGTTTCTTGTCCGTCGTCTTGTCCATCCTAGCCTGTAAGGCGAAGTTGGAAGCTCCAGGGGCGAAGTCGGATGAGTCCCTGGTTTTGGATCCGGATGGAGCCTTTGGCAGAGTTCCGGTCCCCGAGCTTTTTTTTTGCGCGGCTTTTTTCTGTGTCCGTGTCCGGGTCTGAGACTTGTCTTTTTCAGCCATGGTTTCTCACTTCCGCGGCGGCCCTCAGCTGTCCGCAGGCGGCTTCGATCTCCTGCCCCCTGCTCTTCCTGACAGTAGTGAGCACCCCTTTTGCGAACAGGGCGCTTTGAAAGGCCTCGATCCTGGATGGGGACGGGGCCTTCAGGCCGGATCTGTTGTCGTTGCACGGGATCAGGTTCACTTTGGACGGCAGCCCCTTGAGGATGTAGGCGAGTCTCCAGGCATCCTCAAGGGTGTCGTTCACCCCTTCGATAAGCACATACTCGAAGGTGATCCTCCGTCGCGCCTTGACGGGAAAGCTTTTCACCGCTTTCATGAGCTCCCTGATAGGGTATTTACGGTTCACCGGCATGAGCTTTGTCCTGGTGGCGTCCTCGGTGGCGTTGAGGGATACAGCCAGGTTCACATCCAGTCCGGCCCCGGCAAGGCAGAGTACCCCCGGTACCCAGCCGCAGGTGGAGACCGTGACCCTCCGCGGGCTGAAATCGAGGGCCCTGTCGCTGAGAATGATCTCCAGGGAACAGAGCAGGGATTCCAGGTTCCGGAGGGGCTCCCCCATGCCCATGAACACCAGGTTGCGAAGATCGAGCCTGTCGCCAACGTACCTGACAGCGTACACCACCTGGGCCAGGATCTCTCCCGGTGTCAGGTCTCTTCCGCCCCTTGTCCTGCCGGTCTCACAGAAAACGCACCCCATGGCACATCCGGTCTGGGTGGAGATGCACAAAGTCTTGTGACCCTCTTCGGGTATGATCACCGATTCGATCATTTCGCCATCTTCGAGAATGTGCAGGAACTTCACCGTTCCGTCATCGCTATCATGGCGTTCGATCTCTCTCATGGGGTTGAGTTCGACCATTGAAGAAAGTTCTTCACGAAGCACGAGGGGCATGTCGGTCATGGCTCCGAAATCGGCGGCACCGCGGACGTACACCCATTTCAGCACCTGGTCAGTGCGGAACGGCTTCGGGTCCAGCTCAGCGAGGAGCTTTTCGAGTTGCTCAAATGTCAGGTCGAAAAAGTTGGTCATAAGCGCAGTACTCAGATTCAAGTAGTCAGATTTCAGTAAATGCTTTTGGACTAAGTCGCCGGGGCCATCGGGCTAGTCTGCCTACTGAATACTGTCTACCGGATACTCTTTTCAGCCATGGACCTCAATGGCTGAAAAAAAATACGGGATCTCGAAATCGGCCGATTCCCGGGAATCGGAACCGTGGACGATGTTCCTCTCGATGCTCTCGGCGTGGTCGGCCCTGATGGTTCCCGGATCAGCCTCCGCGGGGTTGGTGGCCCCCATGAGATCCCGGTTGACGGCGATGGCGTCATGGCCTTCGAGAACCAGCACGATGACGGGCCCGGAGGACATGTAACCCTTGAGGTCACCGAAAAACGGCCTTTCCCTGTGCACGATATAAAACCCGCCTGCCTCCTCCGGAGTCAAGTGTACCATCTTCATGGCGGCGATCCTGAGACCGGCCTTTTCGAACCGTGACAGAACGTCGCCGATGACGTTCTTCTCGACTCCATCGGGCTTGATGATGGAAAGTGTCCGCTGGATCTGGGGCATACGCTTACCTCTCTTTCGTTGTTTGCCAGGAACCCGGCACATCGTTCCGGCACCCTAAAGTACCGAAATATAATGGTTGATCTTCCTTTTCCACAGAAATTGTGGAATAGGCGTGGACAACCCTGTGTAAAAGCGACTCCGGAGAACGCCCTGAATGGGGTCCATACCATTTGCATATTAATTGTGCAGCTTCCTTAACCTTTATTTTACAACAGGTTAAGCTATTTCAATACCCGTTTCGTTCGATCCGGATGAAAAGAGCCGAAGGGATCCAAATCGTTTGATCTCGTGAATATATTTTCACAATCGGACCTGTTGATAAAGCCCTAACCCGAGTATGTTATATGTGAGCTCCCGATCCAGAATTTCCCTATCTCTTTGTGCAGGAAATCGGGTATCCGGCCCTCCGCCGCCATATCACCGGCCGCTTCCCTCGCCTGGGCCATAATATCACTGTCCCTCAAGGGATGGGCGTACATGAAATCGGGCATCCCGGATTGCCTGGAACCCAGAAAATCTCCCGGACCACGGATCCTCAGGTCCGCGTCGGCGATGGTAAATCCCGAGTCTGTTGACACCAATACCTCAAGGCGGGCCCTCGCCTCCGGCGACGCGGAGGATCCCTCCATGAGGATGCAGGTAGATTTTTCGTGGCCTCTCCCGACGCGTCCCCGGAGCTGGTGAAGCTGAAACAGTCCGAAACGCTCGGCGTGTTCGATGACCATGAGAGTGGCGTTGGGCACATCCACACCCACCTCGATGACCGTGGTGGAGACGAGGACCTGGTCCTTGCCTTGTCGGAACCGGTCCATGACAATCGCCTTTTCACGGGGGGCCATCCTCCCGGTGAGAAGCCCGATCCTCAGGTGCGGAAAGATCCTCTCCCGATACTCCCTGGCCATCTCGTTGGCGGCCAGCAGCTCCACCTTTTCAGATTCTTCAACGAGGGGATAGACGATGTAGACCTGTCTGCCCCGCCCTGCTTCCCTGGAAACCCGCAAGTACATCCGGGACCGGTCCCTCTCCTTGTAGATGACAGTCTCCACGGGCGTCCTTCCCGGCGGAAGCTCGTCGATGGTACTGATGTCAAGGTCGCCGTATATCACCATGGTAAGGCTTCTCGGTATAGGTGTGGCGGTCATGACGAGAAAGTGGGGGCTCGTACCCTTTTCCCTCAGAGCCAGCCTCTGCAGGACACCGAAACGGTGCTGTTCGTCCACCACGGCAAGGGCAAGGTCCTTAAACTGCACACCCTCCTGGATAATGGCGTGGGTTCCCACAAACAGCTTGATCTCGCCGCTGCCGGCGCCTCCAACCGCCCGTCGCCTGCCTTCAGCGTCCATGCTGCCGGTGAGCAGGGCGACTTCCATTCCCAGTTTTTCACACCACGCCGACAGGTTCCGGTAATGCTGCCCGGCGAGGACCTCTGTAGGGGCCATGAGAACAGACTGTCTACCGTCCTCGGCGGCCCGCAGCATTGCCAGAAATGCCACGAGGGTCTTGCCCGATCCCACATCCCCCTGAAGCAGACGGTGCATGGGTGTTCCAGATGCCAGATCCCTCCTGATCTCACTGGTGGACCGTTCCTGGGCTCCTGTCAGTTCAAAGGGCAGATCGCCCAGGAAAGACCTTTCCAGGGACCCGTCACCCGTGATCACCGGAGCGGTCCTGCTGTCGAGCTCACGCCTCCGTGCCAGCAGCCCAAGCTGAAAAACGAGCAGTTCTCCGAACTTGAGTCGGTTATGCCAACGGGAGGTGCCCTCATTGAGAGACCCGACATCCGCGTCCCTGGGGGGCTGGTGCAGCGCTGCCAGCGATTCGGGAAGATCGGGCAGACCGTACTTTTCCAGGATGTGGCCAGGTACGTACTCACTCACCTTGCCGATACACCATTTAACGGCGGCGCCCACGGCCTTTCGCATGAGCTGCTGGCTCAGCCCTTCGGAAACGCTGTACACGGGAACGAGCCCCACGCCGTCACCGGCCTCCAACGATGTCAAATCAGGGTGGTGCATCTCGACCTGGCCGCCGAAGGCGTCGACCCGGCCGCTGGCCAGCGCCTCTGAACCGGGGGGGAAGCGCCCCTCGATGTTTTTCCTGAGCCACTTTCCGAAACGGAACCATTTGAGTACCAGGACCCCTTTGCCGTCGGTGATCATGGCTTCGAGCACACGGCGCGTCCGGTACCTTCTTTCGCTTATCGACAGGACCTGCCCCCGTACGGTGGCGAACTGGCCGGGGTTCAGGGTGGGGATCGGTTGGGGGTTGGATCGGTCCTGGTATGCCCTGGGTAGAAAGTAAAGGAGGCCTTCGGCACTTTCCACACCCAGGGCGGCCAACCGCGAAGCAGTCTTTTCACCAACCCCGTCGAGGTCGGTCAGCTTTGTCACCCCGGGCGACTTTGCACTCAAACCTGTTACCGAGAGTCCGGGTTTAACCCAGAAGAACCTCGTTGAGATCCTTGAGAAGGGCCTCGAGATCGACACCGTGGGCCACGGCCCCGTATTCCAGGGACTCCGCCTCGGCTCCAAGGCATCCGAAACAGTTCATGCCATATTTCCTGAGAACCTTGACCGTATCCGGATAGGCCCTGAGAACTTCGTTGAAAGTCATTTCTCCCGTTATCTTGGCCATGGCGTTACCCTCACAAAGAGTGCAGAGTGCAGAGTGTAGAGTGTAGAGTGCAGGCCCAATTTCTCCATGTCCGGCATCCCATTATCCCTCTGCACGCTGCGCTCTGCACTTGACACTGGATAAGTGTACTTGCTTCTTCTCTGTGGTTATGGTAGCAATGCAGGTCTTTTCCCGCAACACAAAAGCCAACAGCGGGAGGTTCAAAACCCTCGGGAGGTTACCATGTCACGCACCTGCGATATCTGTGGAAAAGGGCCCATGGTCGGATGCAACATCAGCCATGCCCATAACAAGACCAAGAGGCGGTTCCTGCCTAACTTGCAGACCGTGCGCATCAGGGAAGGCGGCAATGTCAGGAAAGCCACCGTCTGCACCAAATGCATCCGTACCGGAAATTTCGAAAAAGCGGTATAAATAACTGCCAGTACTTAGTACCAAGTACCATGTACTACGATTGATGCCCGGAACCCAGGCCTTGGATCCCGGAACCTTTCTTAAAGCATAATCTCCGGGTTGATACAAAACACCTTTCATGATCCCATACCCCGGAGATTCAAGGACCCCGTCAGGGGTCTTTTTAATATTCAAAACAGGGTCGCAAAAAGTCCAATCCGGGACTTTTCGCTCCACGGAAAGGGAAAAGCGTCGTTTTCCCTTTCCTTACAAATCAATGACTTGCGGTGCAGGTCATTGATTTGGGCGCCCCGCGCGGGGCGCGTTGATGACTTTTTGCGAAGTCATCAAAATTCTACAGAATTTTGAATCAAGCGACGGCTAGATCGCCGCGGTCGCGGCCATTTCAATATTCGCCCCCATGGGGAGAGCGGACACACCTATGGTGACCCTCGCCGGAGGATCTGAAGTAAAGATCCCGGCCAAGTAACTGTTGACCTCCGGAAAATCCGCCAGATCGATCAGGAAGACCTCCAGCTTGAGAACTTTCTCCAGGCTGCTGCCGGCTGCGGCCAGGACCGCCTCGATGTTATCGATGACCCTCCTTGCCTGGGTCACGATATCACCCTCGACAAGCTGATCTGTCCCGGGGTCCAGGGGGATCTGGCCGGCACAGAAAACGAGATTGCCGTAGACAGCAGCCTGGCTGTACGGTCCGATGGCGGCGGGGGCACTTTCAGTGGAAACGACATGCCTTTTCACTATTAATCCTCCTCGGATTCAGAAAACAGGCTTTTCATTCCTGGCACACATACCCGATCATTTCTGTAAATAGAAAGCGGGAGGCTTTGAAAAAGCCTCCCGCAATACTATTTGATTTCGGTAATGATCAAAAGTGATTAAATCCGGTTTTTGCGACTTAACGTTGATGACTTCGCAAAAAGTCATCAACGCGCCCCGCGCGGGGCGCCCAAATCAATGACCGGCACCGCAAGTCATTGATTTGTAAGGAAAGGGAAAACGACGCTTTTCCCTTTCCGTGGAGCGAAAAGTCCCGGATTGGACTTTTTGCGACGTCCCTTCTTACACCACTATATAGACATCACCGACCCGGGAAGGTTGTAATTCCAGTTAAATTTCTTGGAAAGGTGGATCCGATTACTCCTGTGATCTCAACGGACATTGTAGCCGCTTTATTTCCGTTAACAGTAACCGAAATCGGCAAGGCTCCAACAAAACCCACAAGAGTTTTTTTAAGCTCTCCAACATCCTGGTTAAAATCACTCTGTTTGAATATTTGTTTGCCGTCAATGACAATCAACGCACTCGTTACACGTACAGTACCGTTTTCAACCTTAATGGAAAGATCGGTGGCCCTCGGGCTAATGTAAAAGGATCCCGACCATTCTCCCTTTTCAAACTCTCCCTGGAAAAAAGTTATTCGTCCATTCTCCGCGTTGGCCAACGCAGGCATCATAATCATCGCACATAAAGTGAAAACCATCGCTATCCCAGTAGCTTTTTTCATAATTTTACCTCCCTTTTCAACACAAAGCCCATTTTTCCTTCTCTTCGATTGAACAATCACAACACTTGTGTTGCAAAAAGCTTGCCGCATTTTTACGTTTATAAGTGGCCGTAAAATATGGGATTTACTAATCATGCCAGGGGTCATAATGAAAATATTTCACAGCATAGACACAATTTTGTAATCAGTAGGGGGGATTCCGGCGATGGATTGTATTTGGAGAACCGCCGTCTGCAGACGGCGGTATCAAGTGGCGCTTCAAGTCGAATCCATTCGACGCGCCACTTCAAGCCCTCGCTTACAGCAGAGGGTCTGGCTGACTGCTACTTTGTCTTGAGCCTCTCTACCGATATCACACCATTGATCCCGGAAAGGCTCTTTAAAAGTCCCTTGAGCTGGCTCAGGTCGGCAACCTCCACTTCGAAGGTGTTGACCGCCGTGCTCTCAGCACTGGTACGGATATCAGCATGGCTGATGTTGATATTCTTGTTGGAGATAATGCTCGTCATCTCGGCCAGGATCCCTTTGATGTCCTCGGACGTGACCTTTATCCTGACCGTTCTGGGAACCTTGACCTTGTCGTCCCAGTTGATATCCACGATCCGGTCACTGTCGTAGCGGTTCGCTTCCAGGTTGGGGCAGTCCACCGTGTGCACCGAGATTCCCCTGCCACGGGTGATGATTCCTATGACGTCGTCTCCCGGGAGGGGGTTGCAGCAGTTGGCGAACCGGACCATGAGGTCGTCCACCCCGTCCACCACGATCCCCTCCTTACGCGCCCGGGCTTTGGATTCCCTTGCCTTTTCCTTGACCTCATCGCCCTTGCCCAGCCGATCGTCGACCTCTTCTGCCGGAAACATGCGGCTTAATACCTGTCTCGGTGAGTACTTTCCAAAACCAACCGTTGCGATGAGATCCTCGACCCTGTGGAAACCGAAAGCCGAGGCGGTTTTCTCGAACTCCTGGCTTTTCCGGCTCTTTTTCAGGGTGGTCCCCATTTTTCGAAGCTCCTTGTCGAGAAGCTCCTCCCCGATCTTGAGGCTTCTTTCCCTTTCCTCCTTCTTGATGAAGCTCCGGATCTTGGACTTGGCGCTGTTGGTGGCCACCATCTTGATCCAGTCCTTGCTTGGATTGTGGCCCTTGGAGGTGATGATCTCCACAACGTCACCGTTCTTGAGCTTGTACTTCAGGGGGACCATTCGTCCGTTGATCCGCGCTCCAACGCATTGATGGCCCACGTCGGTGTGGACGCTGTAGGCAAAATCGATGGGAGTGGCCCCCGCCGGGAACTCCTTGACGTCCCCCTTGGGCGTGAAAACGTAGACCTCATCGGGAAAAAGGTCTGTTCGAACCGTTTCCATGAGTTCTCTCGGATCGTCGACCTCGGTCAGTTCCTCCAGGATCTGCTTGAACCACTTGAACCGCTTGATGTCCTCGTCGGGAACGGCCCCTGAGGCTGCCTTGTAGCGCCAGTGGGAGGCGATCCCGTCCTCTGCCGTCTGGTGCATGTCCCGTGTCCGGATCTGGATCTCCATCCTCTCGCCGACAGGTCCGATAACCGTTGTATGAAGGGATTGGTATCGATTGGACTTGGGGACTCCGATGTAGTCCTTGAAACGCCCCGGTACCGGTTTGAACATGGAGTGAATGATGCCCAGAACGCCGTAACAGTCCCGGACGTTATCAACGATGATACGGAAGGCGATGAGATCGAAGATCTGTTCGAAAGGGAGCCCCTGGTGCTGCATCTTGTTATAGATGCTCCACAGGTGCTTGATCCTGCCTGTTACCTCTCCCTTGATCCGGTGTTCGTCCAGGAATCCGTTGAGGACCTTGATTACCTTCTTGATGTAGGCGTTGTACTCTTTGCGTTTCTGGCTGACCTTTTGTCTCAGGTTCTCACACGCTTCAGGGTACAGGTACTGAAACGCGAGGTCCTCCAACTCGCCCTGGATCCAGGAAATCCCGAGCCGGTTCGCCAGGGGCGCGTAAATATCCATGGTCTCCTGGGAAACCTTGACCTGCTTTTCGGCATTCAGGTGCTCGAGAGTTCTCATGTTGTGAAGCCGGTCGGCTAGTTTGACCATGATAACCCTGATGTCCTGGGCCATGGAAAGGATCATGCGCCGGAGGTTTTCGGCCTGGTGATGGACCCTGGTCTCGAACTCCAGCTTACCTATCTTGGTGAGCCCCTCAACCAGATAGGCCACCTCATCTCCGAAATGTTTGATCAGGTCTTCACGGGTAACATCGGTGTCCTCGATCGTGTCGTGGAGAAGCCCGACGGCGATCGTTGAGACGTCCATCTTCATGTCGGCCAGGATCCAGGCTACCTGGAGGGGGTGGATGAGGTACGGTTCGCCGGACTGGCGCACGTGACCGGCATGAGCCTTGGCGGAATACACGTAAGCTCTGTTGATAAGCTCGAGGTCCGCTTTAGGGTTATAGGAGCGGACACGTTCGAGGATGTCGTCAAGCCTGACCATCGACATGGGTAGACCCGGCAGTTCCTCTCAAATAAAAATCCCCGGCCCGAGGGTGGGCCAGGGGTGGGAAGTCTTTCAGCTGCCAGTTGAGCTATAGTCCAGCCTGGCTTTACTTGTCCGGATCCTCGGCAGAGGCGGCCCCGTATGCCTCGTCCATATCATCATCTTCTGCCATCTCTTTGGCGGCTTCCATGAGGGTACGTTCCCTGACGATCCTTCTGGCGTCTCGTATCTTTATCATATCCTCCTGGCTGGCCGGGACGATCTTGCCTCCAGCGATCTCCTCGAGAGCTGCGACCACCGGCTTGACAAGTTCCTCGGTCTGGACGATTGGTTTGTCCCCGTCGTTGATCTCCCTGGCCCTGGCTACTGCCATCATGGTGAGTTCAAACCTGTTGGGGTATCTTTTAAGAGCCATCTCCATCGTATTGAGTTTCATTCGCTGTCTATCCTCCTGTTTCCCTGTAGATCCCATTTTGATCAGCTCGCAAGAAGTCTCTTCGAGTCATTTTGCGAGGGCATCAGCTTTCGACGGTCCCGCTTTTGCATCTGTGATCCTCGATGATGTACCGAACCGCCTCCACGGCTTCATTGAGATTGTCGTTTACGACAGAGTAATCGTATTCACTGGCGAAGGCAAGCTCCTGGCGGGCCGCTTCGAGCCGCCTGCCGACATCATCCTCGTCCTCTGTTCCCCTGCCACGCAGCCTTCGCTCCTGTTCCTCCACGCTGGGAGGGAGAATGAAGATGAGGACGGCCTCCGGCCTTTTTGTCCGGACCTGCATGGCACCCTGTACGTCAATGTCCAGGATGACATCACAACCTCCTGCACTGACGGAATCAACGGCATCGACGGATGTACCGTAATATTTTCCGTAGACTTCGGCCCACTCCAGGAACCGGTCCTCATGGATCATGGTGCCAAACCGGTCCCGGGTGATGAAGTGGTAATCCTCCCCGTCCTTCTCCTCCGGCCTGGGAGCCCTTGTTGTGTGGGATACTGCCAGCCGCACACCGGGGACAGATCCCAAGATTTTGCGGATCAATGTGGTCTTTCCTCCACCGGACACGGAGGAAATGACGAACAGGTTGCCGCGACTTGTGCAATCTTGTCGTACTGTATCTGTCATAAAGAATTTACCTTGATGCTGCCTTCTCTAAAGTTGAGCGGAAACCTGTAGTACTAGGAGCCTGTCGGAGAACCCCATGCAGGCTCCTGGATATAGTTTTTCGGAAGTAGCATTTAGACCGAAAAGAACA
>JARGFV010000054.1 GCA_029210545.1 bacterium | reverse complement strand
AGCGAAAAGTGTCATTTTCACTTTCCTCACAAATCAATGACTGCCATTGCCGGTCATTGATTTGGGCGCCCCACGCGGGGCGCGTTGATGACTTTGTGCAAAGCCATCAACTGAAAGGATCGCAAAAAGTCCAAGCGGGACTTTTTGCGAGGTGATCAACTCCGGAAATTCATGTTTTTTATATAAACGTCTGTGAAAGGAGGCAATCCTCAATGAAGAAAGTAACCACCGTAGCAATCCTCACCGCCCTGATGATCGTGGGCGTGGCACCGGCAGCATTCGCTGAAACCGCTGAAGGGGCCAGCGGCGGCCTTATGGGAATGGGTATCGCCCTCGCCACCGGCCTTGCCATCGGCATCGCCGCGCTGGGCGGCGGGATTGGACAGGGCATCGCCGTCAGGGGCGCCATGGAAGGGATCGCCAGGAACCCGGGAGCTTCGGGCAAGATCATGACCACCCTGATCATCGGCCTGGCGCTCATCGAGTCACTGGTCATCTACGCCCTGGTCATCTCCTTCATTCTCCAGGGTAAGCTCTAGGAACCAGGGGGGGGGACTTTTTCCCTCCCTCTTTTTTTCACGACCGCTTGTGAAAAGGAATACTTTTTTTATTCAATGCCCTCCGGTTTTTCGAAGGGCTATCGGACACCGCTTAAAGGGGAAACTAATGAGGAATATCTTATGGATCGCCGCCATGATCCTCGTTGCCGCGTCCCCGGCCCAGGCTCTCACCACTTCGGACTGCTTCGACTGCCACTCGGACGACTCTCTCACCAAAACCGTCCAGGGCAGGGAGATCTCCCTATATATAGATGAAGGGACCTTCGGAGCTTCCGTCCACGGTGACCTGGACTGCACGGACTGTCACGAGGACGCGGCCGACGCGGAAGACGAACATGAAGAGGATCTCGGGAAAGTCGCCTGCGAGAACTGTCACGACGACATGACCGGGGAGATAGAGGCCGCGGGACACCCTGCTGAATGTTCCGATTGCCACGGCACCCACGGCATCCTGCCCGGGACAGACTCCCGTTCAACCGTTTACGATTTCAACATCCCGGCGACCTGCTGCCAGTGTCACTCCGATCAGGGCAGCCCTGACGTGTGCGCCGAATACGAGACCGGCGTCCACGGTGTCGTCCTTATCAGGAGCGGCGTCGTGTTTTCCGCCGTCTGCAACGACTGCCACGGCAACCACAATATCAGGGGAGCCGGCGACGAAGGATCCCGGGTGGCACGCGCCAACATCAACGACACCTGCGCTTCCTGCCACCGGGGGATCGTCGAGATCTACAGGACCAGTGTCCACGGCAAGATATCCGCAGACAGTCCCGATGACGCGCCGGTCTGCATCTCGTGCCACTCAGCCCACGATACCGAAAGAGCCATGGACGACGAGTTCCTGCTGACGGTGGTCAAACGGTGCTCGGCGTGCCACGAGGAGATGGGCTACACCTTCAGAAAGAATTATCACGGGCAGGTCACCGGCATGGGGTACACAAGAGCGGCGCAGTGCCCTGACTGCCACGGTTCCCACGGCATCCTCGCCGGGTCGGACCCGGCGTCCATGGTGCATCCTGACAACATTATCGGCACCTGCGGCAAGTGCCACCCCGGAGCCAACAGGAACTTCACCCTCTACATGCCCCACGCCGATTACCATGATGCCGGGAAGAACCCCCTGCTCTACTACGTTTATCTGGCCATGGTCATCCTGCTTTCAGGTGTGTTCGCCTTCTTCGGGATCCACACCCTGCTGTGGTTCATCCGGGCTTATATCGAGCATGCGGGTAAAGGGTCCGGCGGGGCCCACTGATCCGGGAGGTATCTATAATGACCGAACACACTCAAACAGAAAACAGCGGAACCCGGGAGCGCTGGTATTTCCGGTTCAATTATTATCATCGCTTTCTCCACGCTCTCATCATTATCAGTTTCCTGGGGCTCGTCCTGACAGGAATGCCCCTCAAGTATTATCACACCGGGTGGGCCCAGGCCCTTGCGCGCTTCATGGGAGGGATCGGCACGGCGGGTTACATCCACCGCGTGTGCGGCGCCATCACCTGGCTGTACTTCGTCCTCCATGTCCTTTACGCCATCTATTACATTGTCAAGGTCCGTGAGGAACCGCTCCTGAAGTGGTTTTTCGGCCCTGATTCCATGGTGCCATGGATCAAGGACGTGCAGGATGTGGGCGGCCACATTCTCTGGTTCCTGGGAGTGCGGGAACGGCCGAAGTTCGACCGGTTCACCTATTGGGAGAAGTTCGACTACCTGGCGGTCTTCTGGGGCGTCGGGATCATCGGTTTTTCCGGCCTGATGCTGTGGTTCCCGGAAGCGTTCGCCAAGGTGGTCCCGGGGTGGACCTTCAACATCGCCATCATACTGCATTCAGACGAGGCGCTTCTGGCGGCCGGGTTCATCTTCACGATCCACTTTTTCAACACCCACTTGAGACCCGAAAAGTTCCCCCTCGACCACGTCATCTTTACCGGAAGGATCAACGAGGAGGAGTTCATCCACGAAAGGCCCCTCGAGTACCAGCGGATGGTGGACCAGGGCAGACTGGACACCCTCGAGACGACCCCCCCGACCAGGATCTCCCTTATCTGGGCCAGGATCATCGGTTTCATGGCCTATGGGGCGGGTCTCATCATGATCCTGTTCATCATCTATTCCGCCATAAGCGAGTTCCACTGAGGGAGCGGCTCTGGCGCATCGCATCGTCACATTGTGCCCCGGTGCGGTCTTTCAGGCCGCACCGGGGCTCTGATCGCCCTCCACCCCTGTATCTCTAAACCCCCGCATTCATTGACACTCACGGCCGCGGTGTGCTAAAAATCGCAAAGTCGCATAGCTATTCACAAGCACCAGGAGCCTGCCAGGAAAGCCCCAACATGGGTTCCTGGCTATAGTTTGTCGGAAAAAACCGGAACCGAAAAAACCCATCTTCCGACAGATCAGCCTGTCATGCCGGCGGCGTGACGACCGGGGTTTTGCAACGCGCCGCCAGGGGGTGAACTCACTTGACCTCCCCTGCCCGTTCCACCTACCGATGGACCGACTACCTCCTGGGGCTTCTGATCCTCATCGCCGCGGGTGCGGTCTTCTATCCCACGGTGAGGTTTCTTCAACCCGGACAGACCCCTCCTGTTCTTTCAGGAACCCTCATCCCCGCAGCAAACCTCGAGGAGATACCCCCGGGACAGGCCCTGGAAATCGAATACGCCTCCACACCCTGGATCCTTGTCAAGAAGGGCCACGAGATCGTGGCGCTGTCCGGAGTCTGTACCTACCGGGGCTCCGAGCTGGTGTGGGACGCGGGTCGGAATGTCCTGGTCTGCAGCGGCCATGGATGCACCTTTGACCGGCATGGAAACGTTCTGTGGGGCCTTGCCACGAGACCGCTTGAGACCCTCCCGGTCCGGATCGAGGGAAACCGCGTCCACGTGGCGGGGAGGGCAATGTGAGCGGCCGCGACGAACGGCAGGGTCAAAGCCTGCTGAGGGATCTCCTGGACTGGATCGGCATACGCGGGCTCATCTACGGTCCCCTCGACCGGCGGCTCTCCCTCAGGCAGACCATCGAGAAGGCCCTGGGCCGACCGATCCCGTACATCCCCTGGTGGGGATGTTTCGGGGGCCTCGCCTTTGCCCTGTTTATCGTCCAGGTGCTGTCGGGGCTTCTCCTGATGTTCTTCTACGTGCCGGCGGATCCTGATGCCCATCGCAGCATCCTCTACCTTTCCGGCCCTGCTCCTTACGGCTGGCTCTTCCGCACGGTCCACTACTGGGCCGGAACGTTGATGCTGGCTGCCATCATCGTCCACTCCCTGAGGGTCTTCGTTACCGGCGCCTACCAGAAGCCGAGGGACCTCAACTGGGTCATCGGTTCGGCACTGCTCCTGTTCACGGCCGGCTTTTTCCTCACCGGCAGCATCCTGCCGTGGACCCGATCCGCTTACTGGTCAGCGGTATACTGGACCGACCTCGTGGGCACCCTGCCCCTCGCGGGAAACCAGATCAAGCTGTTCCTCCGGGGAGGGGAGCAGGTCAACGGCGCCAGCCTCACAAGGTTCTACGTTTTTCATGTCTTCATCCTGCCGGCGGTGACCACCGTTTTCATGACGGCCCATTTCGCGATCGTGCGGAAGCTCGGCATATCGGAGCCGCTGTGACGAGGAAAGCCTACCGGGTGAGGAAAAAGGGGCTGCGCAAGCGGGACGGTGTCGAATACCCCTTCTACCCTAATTATGTCATCCGCGGTTTCATGGTTGTAGCGGCGGCATTTGCCCTCATCGCCTTCCTGTCAGCGGCGTTCCCTCCATCACTGGACAGGGCTGCCGACCCTCTCCTCACCGGGCCCGATCCGGAGATCAAGGTGGTCTGGATCCTCAAACCGGCCATCATGGCCGAGAGGATCATAGGTTCCCGGACGCTCACATCCTCCGTGACCGCTGTCTTGCTCCTCGGGTTCGTCCTGCTGCCCATCCTGGACCGCTCGGGACGGCGACGGCTTCAAAAACGCCTTTTCCTGGTCATTTCTTTCCTTTTCTTCATCCTGTTTTTCGTCCTGTCGCTCCTTCTCCACAGCGGGGGTTGGGGATGAAGAGAATCAGTGCAAAGTGCAGGGTGCAAAGTGCAGAGAAGATCCCACCAAGGATCGTTTTTGTGGGCATCCTCGTACTGGGGATCCTGGCTTTTCCCCTGTTGGCCAACTCCGGTCATGAAGACAGTTCCTGCATTTCGTGCCACGCAAACCTGGATACCGAAAACGCCAGGCCCGCAGAGCGTTGGGAGAGCGATATCCACCGGCTGGCCGGCCTGCTTTGCACCGACTGCCACGGTGGCGACCCAAAGCGCCTCGAGAGGGCCATGGACCCCGGGAAAGGGTTCATCGGCGCCCCGGAGGGCATGGACAGTGTGCGGCTGTGCGGAGGCTGTCACTCGGACAGCGACCGGATCTCCAGCCCGGTCCTGCCCACCGGCCAGCTGAACCAGTTCCTTTCGGGGCCTCACGGAAAAAGTATCCTGGACGGCCATGGTGGTCCTACCTGCGTCACCTGTCACGGCGCCCATGGGATCGTTCCTGTCGCCGTCCCCTCTTCACCCCTGTTTGGGACGGATTCCGTAAAGCAATGCCTGGGATGCCACGGCGCGGGAGACCTGGCCCGGGACTCCACGGCAAAAAGCTACCTCGAGGGGGTCCACTTCAACGCCCTGGAGGAGGGCCGCAACCTCAACGCCCCGTCCTGCGTCGACTGTCACGGCGCCCACCGGGCTCTGACACCGGGCCCCGTCGTCAGCGCCCGGATCTGCGGAAGGTGTCATAACCGGGAGCTGGCGTACTACCGACAGGGGCCTCACGGCCGTTCCCTCCTCAGCGTGGGACAGCCTGCCTGCACTGACTGCCACGACCATCACCGCACGCAGGCCACGGGGCTCGAGGAACTGGTGGGACGGATCTCGGACCGTTGCTGGAGCTGTCATCCGACGGGCAGCGGACCCTGGGAGCAGGGCAGGGCCATTGACAGCAGCCTCACTCGTGCCATGAGCCTCCTCGAGGAGCTGAAACAGACATCCCTGGAACTTGCGTTGGGCGGGATCCAGACGAGCCGGATCGACCAGTATAACAGGGAAGCCTACAGCTGGCTGGTCCAGGTTGAGTCGGCCCTCCATTCCGTGGACACACAGTGGGAAGAGTTGACAGGGATGGCCAAAGTGAAGATGATGGCCTCCTTGAACCTGTCCCGGGACCATTTCCTCGAAAGAAGGATAAGAAGCTTCGTTTTCCTTCTCCTTGGCCTGCTTTCGGCAGGGATCTTCCTCCTCCTCGCCGTGAAGCTGAACTTCATCGAGAAGGAGCTGCACCGGAGACACGCTCTGGGCAGCCCCGAGGCCAGGCAGCGAGAACAGGAGCGGCACGGCAGATGAAATTCCTCACCCGTATATTCACGGTAATGCGGAGGCTCCGGTTCTACGAGATCCTCCTCCTGGCGTTCGTCGCTGTCGTCCTCGGAGCGTTGAGCGTCATGGAGATCACCAATTCGGCGATCTTCTGCGGCAACACCTGCCATATCATGAGGCCTTATTACGAGGACTGGAAGAGCTCGGCGCACGTCAATGTCCCCTGCGTCGACTGCCACCTCGAACCAACGGACGAACAGCAGTTCGTCCCGGAGTTCCGCGCCCTTGGCCAGGTGGCGAGTTACCTGACCCGCGCCTACGGCGAACACTCCAGGGCCGAGGTCAGCGACGCCAACTGCCTGACGGAAGAGTGTCACTCCCGGAGGCTGCTCGACGGCCGGGTAACCTTCGCCGACAACATCACTTTCGATCACACTCCACACCTTCAGCGCCTGAGACGCGGCAAGATCCTGAGATGCACGACTTGCCACTCGCGGGTCGCCATGGGGGAACACGTCACTGTCGTTGAGGACGCATGTTTTATCTGCCACTTCAAGGCCAACGGCCAAGAGCCGGCCACGGCGAAGTGCACCATTTGCCATGACCCTGCCGGCCTCGATTTCTCCGCGGGGATACGGGAGGAGCCCTTCGAGCACGGGACCTACGTTGACCGGGGAGTGCCATGCCGGAGCTGCCATCAGGGGGTCGTCGGTGGTGACGGACGGATCAGGACCTGTTCGTGCGTCGAGTGTCACGGCCAATCCATGGAAGCGGCGCTGAGCGAACCTGTGGAGCTCCTTCACAGGATGCACGTCACCGACCACAAGGTAAAGTGCGGTACCTGTCACGAGCCCATCAGGCACACCAGCCACGGGGACTCTTCCAGTGCCGCCCTCGGCTGTTCTTCCTGCCACGAGAGCAGGCACAGCGGGATCTGGAGCATGTACAGCGGAACAGGGGCAACGGGGGTCTCTCCCCTGCCGTCACCCATGCACGAGGCCCGTGTCGGGTGCAACGGATGCCACACCGTTCCAACACCTGTTGACGGGAATGAGAGGGAGTTTTCGGGAACCACCATGATCGCCGTGGAGGCGGCCTGCAAAGGGTGTCACATCCCCGGCTACGAAAAGATGATCGGCACCTGGAAAAAAGAGATCGAAACCGCCCTCACCAGGGACCAGGACCTCCTGGACCGTATCCGGGCCGACCTTGGAAAGGATCGGTCCCCCGGTGACCGGCGGATCATCGAACTGGCCGACCGGAACATCCGGTTCGTCCGTTTCGGCGTGCCGGTCCACAACCGGGATTACGCTCTATCCATCCTCGAAAAGACCATCGGGGACCTGGAGAGGATATCAGACAACAGCAAAAAGAGGTGAAGCCATGGTTTTCAAAAAGGTCAGTCGCATCAAGATCCCGGATGCCACGATAAGGAGGCTGTCTCTTTACGACAGGTGCCTCGAGGACTTCCTGAGATCCGGCAAGAAGGTGGTCTCCTCCTCGGACATCGCCAGGAAATGCGGGACCAACCCTGCCCAGATACGCAAGGATTTCGCCTACTTCGGCGAATTCGGGGTCCGGGGTGTCGGGTACTATGTCGAGAACCTCCAGTTCGACATCAAGAAGGCCCTCGGCATCGACCGCGACTGGAACTGCGCCCTGGTGGGGGCCGGGAACCTCGGGTTCGCCCTCCTTGGTACAGATTCCCTGGCCAAACGGGGGTTCAGGATATCGGCCATTTTCGAGCGTGACCCTGTCCTGGTGGAGATGGGAAGCTTCCAGGGTATCCCCCTTTATCCTCTGGAAGAGATGCAGAGGGTCATCCACGCCCTGGCCATCAGGATCGGCATCATCGCCGTCAACCCTGACAGCGCCGCCAGGGTGGCCCAGATGCTCACCGACGCCGGCGTCCGGGGGATCCTCAACTTCACCCCGACCACCATCAAGATCTCGACGGGGGGCATCCTCAAGAACGTCGATTTCGCCATCGACCTAGAGGGACTCGCGTTCCAGTTGAGTAACGAATGAAGCGATTCGAAGAACTCATTATCCAGCGGGGCGCCGAAGCCGCCGACCTCATCGAGAACTTCTGCACCGACAGGGCGAAGACAGTTGCCCGGATCGCGGAAACGATGATCAAGTCGATCCTGTCCGGGGGGAAGATTCTCGTCATCGGCAACGGGGGGAGCGCGGCCGACGCACAGCATTTCGCCGCCGAGCTCGTCAACCGTTTTCTCATGGAGCGCCGCCCCTTGCCCGCCCTGGCCCTCACCACCAACAGCTCCAACCTCACATCGATCGCCAACGACTACTCTTTCGAGCAGGTATTTTCAAAACAGGTCGAAGCCCTGGGCCGGGAGGGTGATGTCCTGCTTGCTCTCACCACCAGCGGCGCTTCAGCCAACGTACTCAAGGCCCTGGAACGGGCCAACGCCCAATCCATGGCGACCGTGAGTCTGACCGGGCCCGACTGCAGCCGGCTTGACCCGCTCTGCGACATCTGCCTCACCGTCCCGGACCGGTCCACACCCAGGATCCAGGAAGTTCACCACCTGGTCCTTCACCTGGTCGCCGAGATCATGGAGATCGCCCTTTTCGCCCATGGCAGCTGACAGCCGATACCCCGACACGCCCATCGCCGACATCGGGACCGGCAAGGTCCGGACGGTCTCGGTGCACGAGCGGCCCGCCAAGGTCAGCCTCGAGCATCTTGGCCAACCCGTCCCTGCCGGCGCGACCCTGGACCAATGGCTGGGCTCGATGCCCGATGCCCCCGGCGTCTCCGGCGTCAGGGAAGCGGCACAGGCCATCCGGACCGCCAGGCGGGACGGCAGGGCTGTCCTTCTCGGCATGGGCGCCCACCCCATCAAGGTGGGCCTGGGGCCCTTGATCAGGGAAGCGGTCGCCGACGGCATTTTCACGGGGATCGCCACCAACGGCGCCGCCATCATCCACGATTACGAAATGGCCCTTGCCGGGAACACCTCGGAAGATGTGGATGCCGCCCTCATGGGCGGTTCCTTCGGCATGGTGGAAGAGACTTCCGTCGCCCTCAACGGCGCCATCCATGAGGCCGCAGGGAAAGGTGAAGGGATCGGGCTTGCGGTAGGCCGCCTCATTGCCGAGGGCGGTCTTCCCAACGCCGGGGTGAGCGTTTTCGCCGCCGCGTACCGGCACCGGATACCGGCCACGGTCCACGTGGCCCTGGGAACCGATATTATCCACATGCACCCTTCCTGCGACCCGGCCGCCACGGGGCAGGCCACCATGAACGATTTCAGGCTGTTCACCCGCCAGGTAGCGGCCCTGGAAAAGGGGGTCTTCATCAACATGGGATCCGCCGTCATCATCCCCGAGATCTTTCTGAAGGCGTGTTCTCTTTCCCTGAACCTGGGCCACTCCCTTGAAGGTCTCACGACCGTGAACATGGATTTTGTCCAGCATTACAGGCCGCGGGTCAACGTCCTCGGACGGCCCACCAGGAGCGGGGGACGGGGGATCAGCCTCACCGGGCACCACGAGATCCTTTTCCCCCTCCTTCTCGCCGCCCTCCGGGAGGCCCCATGACGATCCGGCCCCTCCTTCACACCCCCGACTCCATCCAGGCCGCCTCCGCTCGATGGCGGAACGAGGGACTGACCATCGTCTTCACCAACGGGTGTTTCGACCTGATCCACCCCGGTCACGTCCGTTACCTTCGCGACGCGCGGCAGCTGGGAGACCTCCTGGTTGTGGGGATCAACACCGACGGATCGGTAGCCCGCATCAAAGGGCCCGGCCGGCCCATCCTGGACCTGGGCGAGCGAAGCGAGGTCCTGCTGGCCCTGCGATGGGTCGACGCCGTGGTACCCTTCGACGATCCGACCCCCCTTGACCTCATCGAGAGGATCAGACCGCACGTCCTGGTCAAGGGAGGAGACTGGCCGGTGGACAAGATCGTGGGGCGGGAGGTCGTCGAGGCGGCCGGGGGCAAGGTCCTGAGCCTGCCCTTCCACGAGGGCGCATCGACTTCGGGGATCATCGACCGCATCCGCTCCGCCGAATGAAAGCTGTTTCCCTGACATCTCTTATTGAACAGCCTGGCAGTAACCGGGCGGTCCCGGTATCCGGGCTGACACTGCCGGGGGCGGCGCTTCTCGCCTCCCGGCTGGCATCGTCACGTCCCCTGGCCATTATCACTCCCTCCGCCGAATCGGCCCAGGCTTTTACACGGGACCTGTCCCTGTTCATGGGAAAAGCCGGGCCCTGCACCCTCCCCCCATCCGAGTCTCTGCCCTACGAGCAGCTGACCCCGGACGTCGACACGGCTGCCGCGAGGATCGCGGCCCTGGCGTCGTTAAGGTCCGGTGAGCGCACTGTCGTGATCCCGGCCGAGGCCCTGTCCCAGCCGGTCCCGCCGCCGGGGGCCCTTGATCGCTGGGTATTGACCGTCAGGGAAGGCGCATCGGTGGATCGGGACGAGCTCACGGGCAGGCTGGCCGCCATGGGCTACCGTCGGGAGCCTGTGGCCCTTCATGTCGGTGACGTGGCTGTCAGGGGCGGCATCGTGGACATCTTCTCACCCCTTTCGGAAAAGCCGATGCGCATCGAGCTGTGGGGCGAAGACATCCAGTCGATCCGTTTCTTCGACCC
This sequence comes from bacterium, assembly GCA_029210545.1. Classification (NCBI taxonomy): domain Bacteria; species bacterium. Next base: position 5,960 of record JARGFV010000054.1, on the reverse strand, counting down.
GGAGACTCAACGGTCGGCCGGACCTGCCCACGATCGCTCCATCTTTCCGGTCACCGAGTTCCTCCTCGGGCCGGAGGAGCTGAAAGAGGCCGCAGACCGTCTCAGCCGCCAGATGGCGGCTGCCGGAGTCCGGGCTGCCGAGAGGGAGCGCACTTTATCCCTGTTCGTGGAGCGTAGCGGGTTCCCGGGTGCGAGCCTCTACCTTCCCCTGGCTTACGGCGAAGCGTTTTACCCCCTGGATCACCTGCACGGGGAGACCCTGATTTTTCTCTACGAACCCCGGGAGATCAGGGCAAGCCTCGACAGGTTCTCGTCCCTCGCCCTCAAACGTCACAGTCCGCCCTTTCCGGAACCGGGCCTGGTCTACCAGGACCCGGACAGGACATACAGCGAGGTCACCGCGCGTCCGGGCATCAGCGTTTCCATGTTCGATCTCCCGGGCGCCCGTTCCATCTCGTGCCTGCCTCCCCTTCCCGACAACCTTCCCGCCTCCAGGCCGGACCGCATGGTGGAACTGATCCGTCTCCTCGAGGACAAGGGCGGGGAGGACACCGTGGTCCTGTGTATCCGTTCCTCTTCGGCAGCCGAGCGCCTCGGTTCGGTCATCGCCGAAGCGGGGCACCTGACCCGCCTGGCGCAGGGCTTTCCGGAGGCCGTCAGGACGCCAGGGACCTCCCTCGTCATCGGGACCCTTTCCGGGGGGTTTCACCTGCCCGGGGAAAAGCTCACCATCATCAGCGACGCCGACATCTTCGGGCCGGCAAGGGCAACCAGGCCATCCACGGTGACCTTCCCCGAGTGGGAACTGCCCATCGGCTCCCTCATCCCCGGAGACGTAGTCGTGCACATAGACCACGGCATCGGCCGCTACGAGGGGCTGCGGCAGCTCGAAGTGGCAAAGACCGTGGATGATTTTCTGCAGATCACATACGCGGACGGCAACTCCCTTTACGTTCCCGTCTGGCACATGAACCGGGTCCAGAGGTACCGGAGCAGCTCCGAGACCCCTCCCCCCCTGAGCAGGCTTGGTTCCGTGTCGTGGAACAGGTCCAAGGACCGGATCCGGCGATCCTTGAAGCTCATGGCCGACGAACTGCTCAAGGTGTCGGCAGCCAGGGAGGGGCAGGTCGGACATCCGTTCCGGCAGCCAGACAGCCTGTTCAGGGAGTTCGAGGCTTCCTTTCCCTGGGCCGAGACGCCCGACCAGGAACGTTCCATCGCGGAGGTGATATCCGATATGACCTCGCCGACACCCATGGACCGCCTCGTGTGCGGTGACGTCGGGTTCGGCAAAACGGAGGTTGCCCTGCGCGCCGCCTTCCTGGCGGCTGCGGACGGGAAACAGACCGCGCTCCTGGTCCCCACCACGGTCCTCGCGCAGCAGCACTTCCAGACCTTTTCCCAGCGCCTGAAGGATTTTCCCGTCACGGTGGGACTGCTCAGCCGTTTCGTAACCCCTGCCCGGCAGAAGGAGGTCGTCGAATCGCTGGCGGCCGGAGAGCTCGACATTGTCATCGGCACCCACAGGCTCCTGTCCAAGGACATCTCTTTCGCCGATCTCGGGTTGATCATCATCGACGAGGAGCACCGCTTCGGAGTCAGGCACAAGGAAAAGCTTAAAAAGTTCCGCCAGTCGGTGGACATCCTCACCCTTTCGGCCACACCCATCCCCCGCACCCTCTTCCAGGCTTTTTCGGGGCTGCGGAGCCTGTCCCTCATCCACACCCCTCCGGCGGACCGGAAATCGGTCCACACCGAGGTCCGGTATTTCGACGAGGATGTCATCGCGGACGCCATCACAAAAGAGCTCGACCGGGGCGGGCAGGTCTATCTGGTGCACAACCGGATCGAGACCATCGGCGCCATGAGGGACATGGTCAGGAAGCTGGTGCCGCACGCACGGGTCGGGCTCGCCCACGGGCAGATGAGCGAAAGGGAGCTCGAAGAGGTCATGGTCCGTTTCCTGGACCATGAATATGACGTCCTCGTAACGACCGCCATTATCGAATCGGGCCTCGACATCACCAACGCCAACACTCTCATCGTCAACAGGGCCGACCGGTTCGGCCTGGCCCAGCTTTACCAGCTCCGTGGCAGGGTCGGCCGTTCCCCCGTGAGAGCCTACTCCCATTTTTTTGTTCCGTCAGAGAACGCTATCGGCAGCAAGGCCAAGCAGCGGCTGCGAAGCCTCAGGGAGCTTACAGAGCTGGGATCGGGCTTCCGTCTGGCCTCCTACGATCTGGAGATGAGGGGAGCGGGGAACCTCCTTGGCGAGGAACAGTCCGGCAGGGTCGACGCCGTCGGGCTCGAGCTGTACTCCCAGCTCCTGGAACAGGCGGTCAGGGAAGCCGCGGGACAGGAGACCCTTCTCCAGGTCCAGCCCAACGTCACCTTACCCCTTCCGGCCTACCTTCCCGAGGATTACCTCCCGGAGGTGGGAGAGCGCCTGACTCTTTACAAGCGCCTCGCCGGGACCCCCGACCTGGCCGCGCTGGAGTCGCTGCGGGAGGAGACCGCCGACCGGTTCGGCAGGTTCCCCCCGGAGGTCAGCGGACTGTTCACGAGAATGGAGGTGGAGATCACCGCCCGGAGCATGGCCATCGAGCGCATCGACTCGGCCGGGCCGTATATCATAGTCGTTTTCCATCCGGAGGCCAGAATATCACCGGATGCCCTGGTCCGCATGCTGTCGTTGGACAAGAGACTGACCTTCGCGCCGCCCACGACCCTGAAACTGGACGTTTCCGGCTTTCCCTCGGCCAGTGACAGGATAACGTTCATGATGGATATCTTGCGGTCCCTGTAACTTCCTGATAATACACAGTGCAGCCATGAAAAAAACTGCCTTCATCCTGATCGTCCTCGCCGCCCTGAGCGGTTCCGCCTACCTGGTTTACCATTTCGCCCGGTCCGCCCCGGCACCTGTCCCGCCTCCTGAGCCCGGTGACAGCCTGGTCGCCGAGGTCAACGGCAGAACGATCACAGCCGCGGTCTTCGGGGAAAAGTACAAGCGTTTTACCGTCCGCTTCCACGCCCCGGTGGCCAGCACCCCCTCGGCAGTCCGGGAGCTCAAGATGGGGTTCCTCAACAAGCTCATCGAGACCGAGCTCCTGCTCCAGCAGGCCGAGATGCGCGGGCTGACCGTAAGTGACGAGGAACTAGACCGGGAGATCGAACAGCTCAAGCAGGATTATCCCAAGGATACCCTCAACGAGGCTCTCGACAAGATCGGCGTCAAGCTGGAGGAGTGGAGGCAGGACCGCGCGGAGAAGCTTCTCATCGACAAGCTCATCCAGCAGGAGATCGACAGCGTGATCCACGTCAGCGCGGATGATATCCAGGAACATTACGAGGCCAACCGGGAGCAGTTCCAGCAGCCGCTCATGGTCCGGGCCCGCCAGATCGTCGTCGCCACCGAAGAGGAGGCCGACAGCCTGAGAGCACGTATTGTCCGGGGTGAGGATTTCGCCGAACTGGCAAAATTGCACAGCCTCAGTCCCGACGCCGAAAACGGCGGAGACCTGGGAGTCTTCGCCAAGGGACAGATGCCTGAAGAGTTCGACGAAGCCGTTTTCCGGTACAGGGTCGGCAGTATCAGCAAAGTCGTCCACTCACCCTACGGCTATCACCTCTTCAAGGTGGAGGAACGCATCCGCCCTCACACCCTGGCCATCGAAGAGGTGCAGGATAAGATCAAGGCCACCATCTTCCAGAAGCGCCAGGAAATATTCTTCAAGGAGTGGCTCGAGTCCCTGAAAAGCCAGGCAAGGATCGTCATTTTTCCGGAAAACATGGAGGAGATCTTCTAGATGAAAGGAGTTATCAAGGTTGCCTGTGCCGCTTTTGGCCTCCTTTTTTTCTCCGCCGTTCCGTCCCCGGCAGCGGACACGGTGGTCGCGCGCGTGGGGAGCGAGCCGATCACCCGGATGGAGGTGATCACTGCCCAGGCCCGGAATCCTGACATGGCCCGTGACCAGGTCCTGGAATCCCTCATCGAACAGCGCCTGATCCTTTCCTGGGCCGGCCAGAACGACCTGACCGTCTCCGAAGAGGAGGTGGACAGGGTTGAGCGCTCTCTCAGGGAGAACAACAACCTCACCGCCGAGCAGTTCGAGCAGGCCCTGAGAGCCAGGGGCGAGACAGTCCAGACCTTCAGGGACGGCCTCCGGGAGCAGATCCTTACCAACCGTGCCCTGGGAACCGCCCTCAGGGACAGATTGAACGTTTCGGAAGGGGAGATCGACCAGCTCTACCGGCAGAGCTTCCCCGCCGTGGAGACCGTCACACTGAGGCACATCCTCTTGAAGGTGGACAAGGAAGCCACGGACACCGAAGCCGAAGCGGTGAAAAACGGTGCCGTTGAGATCTACCGTCAGCTTCAGGGCGGGGCCTCCTTCGACGCCATGGTCCGCCGGCATTCCGGGGACGCGTCCTCCCTGGATACGGGAGGCCGGCTCGGCACCTTCCACAAGGGGGAGCTGATACCCGAGCTGGAAACCGCCGTAACGAACCTCGCCGCCGGTGAGGTTTCAGAGCCTGTCAGGACAGCCGCGGGTTTCCACATCGTCCTGGTAGAATCACGGGACACCGAAGACCCTCCGCCCATGAACACGGTAAGGGATCAGCTGTTAAACCGCCTGAGGGCGGAGAAGGAAACCAGGGCCCGGAACGACTGGCTGCGGGAGATCCGGGAAAAGGCCTATATCGAGGTCTTTGATAAAAGCGAGTAGGCCTGCCGGGCCTCTCGGTGACTATTGTTAATCGCTGAAGTCCGTGCGGGACTTCAGCTCCACGGAGATCGAAAAATGCGATTTTCGCTCTCCTCACGGATCGAGCACGCAGCCCTTGGCATTCGATCCGGGCGCCGCTTTCAGGCGCGGTTATAAAAGCTTTAAGCTGTTTTAGCTTTAAGCTTTTAGCTGCCAGCTGCTAGCTAAACCCCGAGCGAGCACCACATATGGGGCACATGGATGGTTGAAAGCTATGACTGACAGCACTCCTGACCGCCTGAGAATGGACCTTTTCCTCAAGCGGTCACGGCTCGTCAAGCGGCGACCCCTTGCCGCCACCCTCTGCGACAACGGATACGTGAGTCTCAACGGCCGCGAGGCCCAACCGGGGAAACCGGTTCGGGTGGGGGACCGGATCGAGGTCCGATACGCCAGAAAGAAGGTGCTGGTGGAGGTGACGGGGATACCGGGGAAGGCAGGTAAGAAGGATGAGGAATACTGCCGGGTGCTGAGGGAAGAGGAGATCGAGGAATAAAATGCTGAAGCTCCTTCGCGCCAGAATACAGCAGAAGCACCGGACCATGGGCTACCCGGACGCGTCGCCGCCGGAGATGCCCGACCGGTTCGCGGGCAGGCCAGTCCCCGGCTGCCCACCTCACCCCCTCACCATCCTCGACGGGCTCCTGCGGTTCCTGGGGTACCCGGTAACCGGGTGAAGACCGGGGTGCCCTTCACAAGCCTCCCACCAGACCCCGGAACCTCCAGTGGCCGGTGTCCCGTCGTCGCTAAAGCATTGGTGGACTGGAAATCTATGGGTGACAAGCCGGAGGACAAGGGAGCCGGAAAAAGCTTGGACCAACAACCCTGAAATGAAAAGCAATTCCCGCTCCGCCTTCCAAGGATTCCCTACTTTTTTAAAACTTTTATTCCAACTTCAACAACGCCATATGTAAACCCAAAAATAAACCCAACTGTAAATGCTTCTGGACAGGAACACGGCCTTCCCCCTCACCCCGGCCCTCTCCCCAAAGCCCCTTCCCCTCCTTCTTTCCGTCCCCTGATGGTCACTGGATCCCGCCAACGGTGGGACTCGGGGTCTTAAACATCTCGAAGGAGGGGTTTCTCTCACCCCCACCTCCTTTCAGCAACCAACCTTGATAGAGTCGCAAAAAGTCCAATCCGGGACTTTTCGCTCCACGGAAAGGGAAAAGCGTCGTTTTCCCTTTCCTT
>JARGFV010000053.1 GCA_029210545.1 bacterium | reverse complement strand
ATCAAGTGGCGCTTCAAGTCGAATTCATTCGACGCGCCACTTCAAGCCCTCGGCTTACAGCCGAGGGTCTAGCTGACCTTCGGTCAAGTTCAAGTCCGACCGGCACCTATGCCACGGGCTCAAAATAAAACCCCATCCTTCTGGATGGGGTTTTATTTTGAGCTGGAGCCGGGAATCGGACTTGAACCGACGACCTGCTGATTACGAATCAGCTGCTCTACCGACTGAGCTATCCCGGCATATTGAACGGCGGCACATCTTATGAAAAAGGGTATAGACTGTCAAGGGAAGGGAAGGGATGTTCAAAATGCCGGGACAGCTCAGCAGTGCAGTGTGTAGTGTGTAGAGTGTAGAGAAAACAGCTGTTTTTCCCTCTGCACCCTGCACTTTGCACTCTGCATACCGGAGAATTGGAACCGGCTTTCATTCAGCAGTTTCAATTCTCCGGTTGACCAGGTCGATCGTCCTGATCCGCCCAGGGATCACCGTCTCGTTGCCCTTCATGTCCTTGATGCGGAGCTGCCCTTCCTCCACCTCGATAAGGTCGATGTCGTCCAGGTGCTGGTGGCCATCCTTGTGAAAGAGGACAAATGCTGATTCGTTGCACATGATCAATCTCCTTCGGAGCTTGAAGTTTCCGGTTCACAGTTTACGGTTTACAGTTTCAACAGGCCTACATTTTAGGGAAGGGAAAGGGGGAACGCAAGAGGCAGGAACCGCGCCTTCCTGGATTCCGGATCGAGGCTTCCGTCGTCGCTCCTTCGGAGCTATGCCGTGACAGGTCGCCTCGTCCGGAATAACGGGGTGGTTTCTCCTGATGTCAGCCTTTCTCTGCGAAGCGGCCTTCAGCCGGCCGCGCCTCCGCGTGAGGCAGCCTTGACCGCCTTTACAGAAACCGGGATCGCTTCGGCCCGGACTACTGCCTCGCGATGACAAGCTTGGGCATTGGACCGCTTTTAACCCCCTCGCCCATGCGCCTGCTCTTCCCCCCATACTCCCACGTTCTTCTCCCTCCCGTGTCCCCGTGTCTTACTGCGGACGCTATTCCTTCCCGGACTTTTTCTTCAACAGTTCGTACTTTCTCAATCGCTCGCGAAGCGTATTCCTGTTTATCCCCAGCACCCTGGCGGCGCGGACCTGGTTGCCTTTCACCGAGTTCATGGTCATCTCGAACAGCGGTTTTTCCACCTTGGACAGGACCTGGTCGTACAGGTCCCCTTCCTCCATGGCGCTCCAGGGCGCCACGATCTCCTGCAGCCACTCCCTCAGGAAACCTTCGAAGGATTCCCCCGCCCCGCGGTCGGCCCCCTCGGATGTGAGACCCAGGTCCGCGACCTGGATGACCCTGTCTGTGGCCAGGACCGAGGCCCTCTTGAGGGTGTTGAGCAGTTCACGGACGTTGCCGGGCCACACGTGCCTGATGAGAGCCGCCATGGCGGGGTCGGACAGGCTCTTCGGTTCGATGCCCGCCTCGTCGGCGAAGACCTTGAGGAAATGCCCGGCCAGGATGGGGATGTCCTCTTTCCGCTCACGAAGGGGCGGGATCCTCAGGGATACCACGTTGAGGCGGTAGTAAAGGTCCTCCCGGAAGTCCCCCTCCTTCACCGCGTCCCAAAGCTCCCGGTGCGTGGCCGAGATAACGCGGACGTCGGCGGCAAGGGAACGCTGTCCGCCCACTCTTTCGAACTCGCGACTTTCCAGCACCCGCAGGATCTTGGCCTGGAGGTTTGTTGGCATGTCCCCGATCTCGTCCAGGAACAGGGTGCCGCCTTCGGCGAGTTCGAACTTGCCCTTCCGGGTGTCGGTGGCGCCGGTGAACGATCCTTTCTCGTGGCCGAAGAGGACGCTTTCCAGAAGTTCACTGGGGATGGCGGAGGCGTTGACGGCGACGAAGGGGCCGTCAACCCGGTTGCTGAACCGGTGGATGGCCCTGGCGACAAGCTCCTTGCCCGTGCCGCTCTCGCCCAGGACGAGCACCGTGGCGTCGCTTGCCGCCACCCGGCCCATGGCCTTGAACAGGCCTTCCATGAGAGGGGATTTCCCGATCATGTCTTCCATCTCGGCAGGGATCGGGTCCTCCCCCTTCCGGGGAGTTGTCGATTCCGCCTGGGCCAGCCCGCGGGAGACGCGTTCTACCAGGACCGCGATGTCGAAGGGTTTGGGGAGGTAGTCGTAGGCGCCGCGCCGCATGGCCTCCACCGCGTGGGTCATGATGTTCTGGGCGGTGATGATGAGAACGGGGACCTGGGGCCGGGACTCTTTCAGCTTGCGAAGGACGGTCAGCCCGTCAATGTCGGGCATGAGGATGTCCAGGATGACGAGGTCCGGGGTTACCTCCAGGGCGGCAGCCAGGCCGGAACGTCCGTCGGGAGCCGTGGTGACGAAGTGCCCTTCCCTGGCCAGGGATTTTTCCAGCACCCACCGCATGGACTGGTCGTCTTCGATCACCAATATTTTTTTTGGCATTATCTCTCCCAAATGGTGTTTCAAAAAAAATATCTGAATAAAACGCGGCGGTATCACCACAGTTCATTAAAAAGCTTTTAACCACAGGGTACACTGGCCTTCGCCCCTTCGACTAGCTCAGGACCTTCGGCTTGCAGCTTCGCCGTGGCTAAGCGGGGTTACACAGGGTTGATCAAGGCTATAAAATATGATCTTTCCTCTGTGTCACCCTGTGGGACGACCTGCAAGGGGTCGTGCTGTGGTTAGCCGGTTTTAGATCTTTCCCCGTTACCCCCATACTCCGTTACACCCATACATGCGGGTAGCCAGGACCTTCTGTGCTACCCCATATTCAGCGGCAAAAACACGCGCACCACCGCCCCGCCCCCCTCCCGGTTGTCCAGGGTCAGGGAACCGCCGTGGTTCTGGACGATCTGCTCGCTGATGACGAGGCCGAGGCCGACTCCCTTGGGCTTGGTGGTGAAGAACGGCGCCGCAAACTCCGTCACGCCGGGATCGAACCCCGGCCCGCGGTCCTCCACTTCGACCTCTAAAAAGGCCCCCCGGTGGCTGTTCCCCGGGGCGCTTGGTGCCGTCAGGGGCGCTCCCACCGGAACAAGGGTCCGGACGACGATCTGCCCTCCAGGGGGGGAGGCTTCCACGGAATTCTTCAGAAGGTTCAAAAAGACCTGGGTAAGGCCGTTCCTGTCCCCGCGGATGTGGGGAAGGCTTGGATCATAAAGGCGTTCGAATGTCAGCCCGGCGGTTTCTCCGGAAAGCTCCAGAAGGGTGACCACCTCGTTGAGGATCTCGTGGATATTGATCCCGGAGTGGCGCAGGTCCCCCCGGGGCACCGCGGCGAGAAGGCCATCGAGAAGACTGTCGATGCGGTCGACCTCCCGGAGGATCACGTCGCAATACTCGTCGAGGGAGCTGCCCCGGGTGCCCTCCCCGATCTCGGACTTGAGCAGCTGGGTCGCGCCCTTGATGCCCCCGAGGGGGTTCTTGATCTCGTGGGCCATGCCGACGTTGAGAATGCCCAGAGTAGCCAGCTGGTCGGCCCGGCGCTGGGAACGGTCCAGCTCTTTCAGGAGGGTCTCGTCGCGGATGAGGAGGGCGACCCCTTCCAGGGTGCCGTCCGCGTCCTGAAGGGGAGAGACGCTCACCGACAGGTTGAACTTTTTGCCGTCGGGCGCCGGCATGGTCAGACCGCTCTGGACCACGGCCCGTCCCTCCTCCAGCGCCGCTTTCACAAGGCCGCTGATCCCGGGGGACGAGTCGAAGATCTCGCCGGCAAACTTACCGGCTGCCGTACGCTCGGATCTGCCCAGGATGCGCTCGCCCGAAGGGTTGATCCGCACAAGGCGCGCCTCGGCGTCGAAGATGAAAAGGCCCTCGAGGAGGGAGTCTGTTAAGAGAGATTCGAGTGACAAAATTTTTCCTGTGTCGTTTGTCGCTGGAAAAATTGTATCGGAGTGTCGGAGTGTCGGGGTGAAAACCCGAGGTTTTACTCTGTTACGCCGATACTTCCTTACACCGTTACCCCGATACACATGGCTTTTGGCACCACTAAAAGGTTGACGAGAAAAAGTCCTCAGCAGCCTTTACAATTTCATGTGGTTCCAAAAGCCTGTTGATTTCCCTCCGGAACGCCGCCCCTCCCCCGAACCCCTTGCTGTACCAGGCCAGATGTTTCCTCAGGTGTCCCACGCTGCGGTGTCCGGGAAGGTGCTCCAGGAGCAGTTCAATGTGTTTCTGCACAAGATTCGAGCGGAATTCCAGTCCAGCATGTTTTTCTTTGCCTGTAATATAGGCATGGATCTCATCAAAAATCCACGGTTTTCCAAGGGCTGCCCGTCCGATCATCACCCCCGCGCACCCGGTCCGGGAGATCATGCTCAAGGCGGCCTGACCGCCGGACACGCCGCCGCTGCCGACGACCGGGATCGTCACCGCCTCGACAAGCTTTCCGATGGCCTGAATATCCGCAGCCCCTGTGAACCCCTGCATGCGGGTGCGTGGGTGCAGGACGAGGGCCGCGGCCCCTTCCTCCTCGAACACTTTCCCCAGTTCCAGGAAGTTTATCTCGCTTTCCGACCACCCGAGCCGGAACTTGACCGTCACCGGGCACCCGGCGGCCTTGACCACCTCCCGGACGATGGAGCGGGCGAGGTCAGGTTCCCTCATGAGCTGGACGCCGCTGCCGCTTTTCAGGATCTTTTTGACCGGGCACCCCATGTTGATGTCGATGATATCAGCGCCCTTTTCTGAGATGAGCCTTGCGGCATCGGCCATCTCCCCCGGATCCCTGCCGAAGATCTGGGCGGCCACGGGATGTTCACCAGGATCGAAAACGATCATGTCATTGGTGCGGCGGTCCCTGAAGTGAAGGGCCCTGGAGCTTATCATCTCGCTCCAGACCAGCCCCGCTCCGCCCATGCGGCACACGACCCGGAAGGGGAGGTTGGTGATGCCGGCGAGAGGGGCGAGGATCAACGGATTTTCGATCCGGATATTTCCGATATTTAATGGTTTGATCATTTCATGATCTCTATTACGGCTCGGAAAGCCGTTGATCGCGTGTGTCGGAGTATCGGTGTGTCGGTGGATCGGAGAAAAGGCATCACAATTGCGTTATTCATCTGCACTAATAGTGTGAATCGCATGTTTTGGATAAAGGGGTGGTGTGTTGGCCACATTTGCTAGTTCATACAGGGAACTGAGAGTCTACATTAACGCGAAAAAGGCTGCCATGGAGATTTTTAAAGCAACCGAAAAATCCCCGGTATCTGAGAAATATTCAATGGTCGATCAGATGAGGCGTTCGTCCAGGTCTGTATGCAGCAATATCGCTGAGGGATGGAGGAAACGCCGGTACAAGGCCGCATTTATCTCCAAACTAAGTGATGCTGAAAGTGAAGCGTGTAAAACACAGGTCTGGCTGGATTTTGCACGTAGTTGTAAATACCTTGATGCTGAATATGCCAGGAGACTTGAGGAGAACTATGATTTGGTCATGGGACAAATAGTAATAATGATCAATAACGCGGACAAATGGCTTATCAGAAAAAACTCATCAGATGACCCTGAATGATATGTTTAATGCTGTTACCCCGTTACTCCGATACCCCGTCACTCCGGAACGTGTTCGGAAGTAATGGTCATTTTGCTTACTCCGCGCACACTTTCACCTTATCGCGGAGGAAATCGAAATCGTCGTCCTGTTCCTCCGTGTGGCAGTCGATGCACTGGGGCGCGGCGGGGAGGTGAAGGAGGCTGTGCAGCTCGGGTGTGGCCGCGTGGAGCGAGCCGATGCCGTGACACGATTCGCACTGGACACCCTCGAGGTCCCTTCGCGGCGCCTTGGGCCAGTACCCGGTGAGCCGTTCGTAGCCTGTGACGTGGCAGGGGACGCAGTCGGGGTCGGCATCGGCGTCCTTAAGGGCCAGGGTGCTCAGCGCCGCGCGGTGAGGTGTCCGGGACCAGAAACGGTATCGACCTTCGTGGCATCCCCGGCACTTTTCAGCGCCGATGTAGCGTACAGGCCCTTCTTCACCGCCGCCCGTGGTCCCGCCAGGCTGTTTTGCATTGAGGCCCTGACGGTAGGCGCTTATGATTCCGGCCACATCGGGGTCGCCGGTGAAATCGGGAGTGAGGTTGACCATGTCGGCGTCGTAAAGGGTCAGCGCTTGCGCCTTTTCCTGGTTTTCAAGGAGCCTCGCCAGCCGTTCCTCGTCGCCCGGGGTCCGGACCCTTTCACGGGCCGTGTCGATCTGCCTCCGGATAAAGGCCAGTTCCTCCCTTGAGGCCCAGCCCCGGTGATCCCCCTGGAGGGTAACGGTGATCTGACCCACCGCCCGCCCCTGGAAATAACCGGTGGTCACCATGGTGCCCTCTTCGATCACCGGTTTTTTCATGAACCGGCGGTTCTTGGCGCCGATGATGATGTCGATCCCGTTAACGGCCCTGGCAAGGTCGAGGTCCTGGTCGTATCCCAGGCTGGACAGGACTACAACGAGGTCGCAACGGTTCCTGATCCCGGAAACGACGTCCGCTGCAGCCTTGACGGGATCAATGACCCGGCTTTGACCCATGCGCTGCTCAAAGAGGGACTGGTTGGATGGCGCCGATGTCAGCCCGACGACACCAACCGTAAGGGACCCCTTTCGGAAAACGCGGTGGGAATCAAAGAGAAGCGCGCCATCGGGGCCTGTCAGGTTAGCGGAAAGGAACCTGAATGAAGCCTTTTCGCTCAGGGCCCGGAGGTTTTCGAGACCCAGGTAAAGCTCCATCTCGCCTACCGCGGCGGCTTCGTATCCCAGTTGGGACATGATCCGCACCAAAAGCTGGGCCTTTTCAAGGGTGGACTCCAGGGAAGCCTCGGAGGGGGGGCGGTCCGCGAAGATGTTGCCGGAGTCGAGGGTCAGGTCGGGCAGGCCCTTGGCCCTCTGGTTGGAAAGGAAGGTGGCTCGGCGGGGAAGACCCCCCACCTGAACGGTCTTTCACCCGCAGGGATCAAGACGCCCGCCCACGTCCGATGTGTAAAAGAGGGTGATCTCGCCGCTCGGGGGCGCCTTGGCGCTCCTGCAGCTGAAGTTCAGCGCCGCGAAAAGAAGGAGTGCGAAAAGGATGGGAGCCAGGAAAAGGAGAAGAGGGGAAGGAAGCTTATATCCGGGTGCCATCGTTGTCATGCCGGTATTATACAGAATCGTGGCGATGGAGGAAGAGGGAGCTTGGGTTTAGACGCGGTGACGCGGCGATGGGGCGACGCGGAGAGACAAACAGCCGCAAGGCCGATGATTGCCTGGCCCGGTAATCTGCCATGTTCCCCCCGGGTTCCCTGGTGTTTTTCGGTTAACGTCATGGTTCCAAATTGGAATTTATTTGCTGTTTCGAAGGGAAGAGTAATTACAGGCATCTTTCTGGAGACATGGCAGGTTTTTTTGCCATGACTTCAAAAAGATGCCTCGATGGCGTCCTCGATCGTTTCTACCGGGACGACCTCCATGCCTTTTATCCCTGGCAGCTTGTCGGCACCGGCAGCGGGGACGATGGCCCGGGTCAGACCAAGCCTGGCCGCCTCGCGCAGCCGGCTCTCCAGCCGCATGACGGGGCGCACTTCGCCCGACAGGCCCAATTCCCCGCACACGGCGGTTTTTTCGATCATCGGTTTTTCCCACATGCTCGACACCAGGGCCAGGGCGATTCCAAGGTCCGCCGCCGGTTCGGTGAGCCGCAGCCCCCCCGCGACGTTGACGAAAACGTCCATGCCTCCGGACCCGATCCCCGCGCGCCGGTCCAGGACCGCCAGTATCAGCAGCACCCGGGACAGGTCAGCTCCCGAAACAGTGCGTCTGGGGTTTGCGAACGGTGTCTGGGCCACCAGGGCCTGGACCTCGACGAGGAGGGTCCTCGATCCCTCCAGCCCCATGACGACAGTGGAGCCGGGTGAATTTGCGCCGGAGGAGGGAAGGAACAGCCCGGCGGGATCGCTGACCTCCACGAGCCCCTGGCCGGTCATCTCGAGAAGGGCGATCTCGTTGGTGGAACCGTAACGGTTTTTCACCGCGCGGAGGATCCGGTAGGCGTGGGTGGAGTCCCCCTCGAAGTAAAGCACGGTGTCCACCAGGTGCTCGAGGGCCCTCGGTCCGGCGATGGAGCCCTCCTTGGTGACGTGGCCGATGAGCCAGGTGGTGATCTCCATGCTCTTGGCGATGCCCACGGCCACGTTGGCTATCTCCCTGACCTGGCTTATGCTTCCCGGAGATGAGCCGATGTCAGGATGATACAGGGCCTGGACGGAGTCCAGCACCACCGTATCGGGGGACGAGGCCCTGATCGTTTCCGCGACGGCGGAAAAATCGGTCTCTGCCAGGACCATGAGATTCCCGCTCTCCGATCCTGTCCTCAGCGCTCTCATCCGGATCTGCCTCATGGACTCTTCCGCGGTCACGTACAGGACCTTGCGCCCTCCGCCGGCCAGTCCGGACAGGATCTGGAGGATGAGGGTTGATTTTCCGATACCCGGATCGCCGCCCAGGAGGATGGCCGAGCCGGGGACCATTCCCCCGCCCAGGACCCGGTCCAGTTCACCAAGACCGGAGGGGACGCGTTGGGAGGAATCTTCAGGAATGCTGGTCAGAGGCAGGGGCTCGAGGGCCGCCGGTCGGGAACCGGTAGAACGGCTGTCCTGGCGCGCTTCCTCCAGGAGGGAGCCCCACGTGGAGCAGTCCGGGCAGCGGCCCATCCACTTGGGAGAGGTGGAGCCGCAGTTCTGGCATACGAAGAGGGTGCTGCGGCGGGCCATGGCGTCAGGGAATGGGAGATTTGGCCAGGAGGTACTTCAGATCCTCGTCGATGAACGACAGACCGAAGCCGACCATGAACATGGGGTCGCGGTTCTCGTTGATGATGTCCTCGGCCCCCACGTCCAGGTGGAAAAGATCCCAGAACCTGAAGGACGCGGCCACCCGTACCCGGGCGTTCTCATCCCGATCCAGTTCCCATGCGTCGAGTGACAGTCTCATGTCATCGCCGGCGAAGTAGCGGTCGACACCGAAACCGAAGGCCGATTCGATATATCCGAGGCGGAAAACGGTGTCGTGGATCCTGCGGCCGAGTTCAATGGAGAACTTGAGGCGATCCTGGTAGCGGATTTCGTCCGTGATGGTTGTAGTGGGGGGCGCCGGGGGAATTACCTCCGTGACGGTGGTGTTGGTCCAGTCTCTGAGCCCCTCCGGGTCGTCCACCAGCTCAAGCCGGTAGAACTTGTCGGGAGTCGGCTTGATATCCATGGTCAGGTACCCCTTGGTCCCCTCGATCTCGCTGAGGTAGTGGCCGTGGATGTCGAGGTTGATCTGGAGCTGTTCCCCCTTCTTCATGGCCTTGCTGAGGCTGCCGAGGGTCTCGTTGAGGCTGATATAGGTTTCGTCCTCGTTGATGAGCTTGCCCACCGTTCCCTCGCCGCTCTCGATACGCCGGGCCACCGTACGGAGCGACGCGAGGGTCTCCTCCAGCAGCTCGGCGTCCTTCCTGATCTGCTCGACGGTCACCTTGACCGACTCCCGGTTGTCCGAAAGGACCCCGGACACCTGGTCGGCGGCGCCTTCCAGCTTTTGCGTGAGACGGGGCAGGTCGTCCCGGATGTCCTCGGTGACCTGCCGGATGTTGGCGATGACCTCCCTGATATCCTCCCTGTTATCCCCTGCGATCCCGTCCAGCTTCGAGGTCAGGTGGTCCAGGTTGACCATGATGTTGTCTACCCGGTCCCGGTTGTCGCTGACCATGGCGGAAAGGTTGGATGAAAGGGCGCGGGTGTTTTCCAGGATCTCGGCCATGGATCGTTCGCCGTCCTCGGTTCCGATGACCTTGCGGAGGCTGGAAAGGATGGCTGAAAGGTCCTGGCCGGCCGTCTGGAGCGAATCCATGAGCCTGTCGAGATCGGCGCCGGCGCGTGTGCGTGTGATGGTGTCGCCCGGGTTGTAGTAACTTCCGCTGTCCCCGGGGTCCACGCCTACGAAC
This sequence comes from bacterium, assembly GCA_029210545.1. NCBI lineage: Bacteria > bacterium. The sequence goes on along the minus strand of JARGFV010000053.1, from coordinate 6,583 downwards.
TTGTCGCCCAGGATGCCCTGGCTGCGGATGGAGACCGTGGCGTTCCGGTCAACCTGACGGTCCTTATCGATTAAGAGGGCCAGCCAGGCCTTTCTGTCGGTGATATCGATGGAGCGGACCCGTCCGATGTTGACACCGACCATGCGCACGGGGGCGTTGATGTCGAGGCCCGCGGCGTTGTCGAAGACGGCGTAAAGCTCGTACCCTCCGTCATCGCCCAGGTTGGTGATCTGGGTTGTTCCCCATATGAAGATGAGGAACCCCGTGAGGACGAAAAGGCCGACATATGTTTCTGTCTTGAAACTTCTCATGGATTTCTCTCATATAATCCGGGAGCCAGAATCCAGGAGCCGGTAGTCAGGAGAAAATCGGGCCTGGACCAATCTTCCAAGAATATGCTTTTTCCCCTTTAAATAGCAAGGCCACCGGGCTTTTGTGTCTTCTGCTTTTCATAGGTGGAGGAATTTCAAAGATCTTTCTCCCCGTCTCCCCCTCGCCCTCTCCCCCTCGTTCCGGAGGAACATGGGCTGCACCGCTGCAGCTTATTCATCCCTTATCGGCCCCTCCGCTTTTCCGTGGATGAACTGCTGGACAAAGGGGTTGTCCGAACTCCGGATCTCGTCGGGAGTTCCTGTGGCGATGAGTTTTCCCTTGTAGAGCATGGTGATACGGTCGGCGATCTTGTAGGCGCTCACCATGTCGTGGGTAATGGTGATGGAGGCGACCCCGAGCTCTTCCCTCAGCTGGATGATGAGATCGTTGATGGAGTCGGCCCGGATTGGATCGAGCCCTGTGGTGGGTTCGTCGTAGAGCATGATCGCAGGTTCAATGGCGATGGCCCTGGCGAGGCCCACCCGCTTGCGCATCCCGCCTGAAAGTTCCGACGGCATGAGGTCCAGGATGCCGGGCAGGCCCACCATGCGCAGCTTTTCCTCGGCCAGTTCCTTGACCTGCTGGGTTGTCATCCTGGTGTGCTGGAGAAGGGCGAACCCTACATTCTCCCAGACTTTCAGGGAGTCGAACAGGGCCGCGTACTGGAACAGCATTCCGAACTTTCGGCGGACGCTGTCCCACTCTTTAAAGCCCGGAGCGGTGACGAGTTGGCCGTCGATCTCGATGGTCCCGGAATCGGGTTTGAGAATGCCGATGATGCACTTTATGAGGACGCTTTTGCCCACCCCGCTCTGTCCGATGACCACGACGGACTCGCCGGGCCGGATGTCCACGTTCACACCGTCCAGGACGACCTTGTCGCCGAAGGATTTTTTCAGGTCCCTGACCTTTATTGTCGAGGTTTCGTTCATCAGAAAAGGAGAGCGGTGAGGAAATAGTTGGAGATGAGGATAAGGATGGAGGCTCCCACCACCGCTTTTGTGGTCGCCCGTCCAACCCCTTCCGCGCCGCCCTCGGTGAAAAAGCCCATCTGGCACCCCACGAGGGAAATGATCATCCCGAACACCGCCGCCTTGACCAGTCCCACCGAAACGTCTGAAAACTCCAGGTACTGGAGGGTCCTGTTGATGTAGGTGGTGCTGCTGGTGCCCAGGACATTCACAGCGACAAAATATCCACCCATGATCCCGATGAGATCGGCGAACACCACAAGGATGGGGAGCATGAACAGCCCCGCGATGAAGCGTGGAAGGACGAGGTAGCGCACCGGATCGGTAGCCAGGGTGATCAGGGCGTCGATCTGCTCGGTGACCCGCATGGTGCCGAGCTCGGCGGCCATGGACGACCCGACCCGTCCCGCCACCATGATGCTGGCGAGAACGGGGCCCAGCTCCCGGGTCATGGAAAGGGCCACCACCGTCCCCACCAGCCCTTCCGCGCCGAACCGCTTGAAACCGCTGTAGGTCTGGAGGGCAAGGACCGCCCCGGTGAAGATGGCCGTGATGAGGACAACGGGAAGGGAACGGACCCCGACCTCTTCCATCTGTTCGAGGGTCAGTTTCAGGGGAAAGGGACGATGAAAAAGGCCGCGCAGGACCTTGAGAAACAGGAGGACGCCCGTTCCCGCTTCGTCCATGTAGGACAGGGTTCGAGTCCCCACCCAATCGAGAGCCGCGATGATGCGCATGGGGTAATCTACTATGGAAGAGGGGAAGAGGGGAAGAGGGGAAGAGGGGAGAGGGGAGGAAATGTGTTGTATCGGAGTATCGGTGTGTCGGGGTAAAAGCGGAAAACGTGTCGGAGCATCCCTGTGTCGGAGAATTTCGCTTCTTTTGGTTTTACTCCCTTACACCGATACCCCGTTACCCCCTTACAGCGATGGATGACAGGTTCTCAGTGTCCATCGCTATAAAATCGCGGCACCCTGGTCGACAGGCCGCAGTAGATCTCGTAGCTGATGGTGCCCGCCCAGGCTGCCATCTCCTCGGCGGTGATGGTCTCGTCTCCCTGGCGGCCGATGAGGACCACCTCGTCGCCTGTGACGGCTTCAGGGATGTCGGTGATATCCACCATGATCATATCCATGGTTACGCGGCCCACTACGGGGGCGCGTTTCCCCCGGACGAGGACCTGGGCCTTGTTGGTGAGAACCCGCATGAACCCGTCAGCATAGCCCACTGCCGCGGTGGCGATGCGGCTTTCCCGGGTTGTGAAGAAATCGTGCCCGTAGCTTATGCCGACCCCTGTGGGAACGTCCCGGACCTGCACGATCCGGCACTTCCATGTCAGGATGGGATTGATCCCGCCCAGGGGGATATTGTCGCCTGGTGGTGAGCCGTAGAGCATGAGCCCGGGCCTGACACCGGAACCGTCCGGTACCTGGCCCGTGAGGATGGCAGCGGAGTTGGCCAGGTGACAGCAGATGCCGGGCTTTGTACCGGCCAGCTTTGCCCGGAGCTCTTCGAACCTCCGGATCTGTATCCCGGTGAACTCCCTGTCGGCGAAATCGGCGTTGGCAAAGTGGGTGAAGACGCATTTGAGGTCCAGCCCCGGCAGGGAGGCCACCCGTTCGATCTCTTCATGGGCGGTCAGCCAGTCGAAGCCGAGGCGGGTCATCCCGGTGTCCACCTTGACGTGGACGGGGACGGTGACACCCTTTGCCACCGCCGCGAAGGACAGGAGTTCGGCCATTTCGCGGTGATGGACGGTGATCTCGGCCTTCCAGCGCAGGGCGGCGGGTATCTGACCGGCCACCATCCTCCCGAGGATGAGGATGCGGCCCTCGATGCCGGCTTCACGCAGCTCTCGGGCCTCCAGGACCGTGGCCACCCCCAGGATGGAAGCGCCTTCCTCGACCAGGGTCCGGCTGATCGGGATAGCCCCATGGCCGTAGGCGTTGGCCTTGACCACGGCGATGATGGGCAGGTCGTCAGGAAGGCTGTCAGCGGCCCGCCTGAAATTCGACCGGAGCGCCTTCAGATCGATGTCGATCCAGGCGGTCCCCCTGTCAGCACCATTCCTCATCCGTGTCTCCTAGTAGCTGTCACGGTCGGTCATATCCTCGAACCTGGTGTACTTGTCAAGCCAGGTGAGCTTCCGCATTCCTACGGGTCCGTTCCGTTGCTTCCCGATGATGATCTCGGCGACACCCTTGTCCATGCTCTCCTTGTTGTAGACCTCGTCCCTGTAGATGAAGATGATGACGTCGGCGTCCTGTTCGATGGCTCCGGACTCACGGAGGTCGGCCAGGATAGGCCGCTTGTCCTGGCGGCTTTCGACACCCCGGTTGAGCTGGGACAGGGCGACCACGGGCACTCGCAGTTCCTTTGCGAGGGCCTTCAACGAACGGCTGATCTCGGAGATCTCCTGTTCCCGGCTGTCGCTGCGGCCTCGGCTGGACATCAGCTGCATGTAGTCGACGATGATGAGGTCCAGTCCCTTGTCGGCCTTGAGCCGCCTGGATTTGGCTCTCATTTCCATGGAGTTGATGGCCGGGGTGTCGTCGATAAAGATGGATGTTTCGGCCAGCCGGCCCGCAGCGGTGCTCAGTTTCGGCCAGTCGGTGGTTCCCAGGAAGCCGCTCCGGAGGCGGTGGGCGTCGATACGGGCCTCGGCGCAGAGCATCCGCATGACAAGCTGCTCTTTTGCCATCTCGAGGCTGAAAACAGCCACGGTCAGCTTGTTCTTGAGGGCGGCGTTCTGGGCGATGTTCAGGCAGAAGGCGGTCTTTCCCATGGAAGGCCGCCCGGCGATGATGATGAGATCCGAGGGCTGGAACCCCGAGGTCAGTTCGTCGATGTCGGCAAACCCGGTCGGGACGCCTGTGATGTGTTCCTTTTTCTCATAGAGCGCTTCGATGGTCTTGAAACTGCTCTTGACGATCTCCTTCATGGAGAGGAAACCGGACCGGATCCTCTGCTCCGAGATGGCGAAAATGCGCCGTTCGGCCTCGTCGATGAGTTCATCCACGTCCCCGGCCGATTGGAAACAGTCCGCGACGATCTCGGTAGACGCTTCGATGAGGTGCCTTAAGACCGACTTTTCCTTGACGATCCTGGCATAGTTGCCGACGCCGGCGGAGGTGGGCACCTCGTCGGCCAGGGTAGGCAGGTAGTCGGGCCCCCCCGCCTTGTCGAGGTTGCCGGCCGAACGCAGGCGATCGCCCAGGGTCACCAGATCGATGGGCTCACCCCGCTCGCTCAGCTCCAGCATGGTGGAAAAAAGAAGACGATGGGAGGGCTGATGGAAATCCGATGGGACGAGGACCTCCATGACCGTGTAGATGGAGTCGTTGTCGATCAGGACGGCACCCAGGACCGCCCTCTCCGCCTCCAGGTTCTGCGGAGGGACCTTCCTGATATCGGTGCCGTTGGGTTTCATGGAGGTCTTTTTGTCGTTTTACTCTATATCTTCGTCGGCCGTTACCTCTTCCGTCGGCTCGGCAGCCTGGTCGGCGGCCGGCTCTTCAGTCGCGGCAGGCGCTTCGGTCACTTCTTCGACCACGCTTTCCGGGATCTGTCCGTCCTCCGGGAGGACCGTCACCTTGATCACGGGTGCGACGTCGTGGTGGAGTTTGATGGTCACGTCGAAATCGCCGAGGCTTTTGATGGGTTCAACGAGGACGATGTCCTTCCTGTTGATCTCGAGGCCCGATTCGGCGAGGGCTTCGGCGATATCCATGTTGGTCACGGAACCGAACAGCTGGCCCTTTTCCCCGCACTTGCGGGTAAAGGAGAGCATGACACCGGCCAGCTTTTCGGACAGGCTCCTGGCGCCTTCGATGATCTTGTCCTTCCTGCGCTCGAGTGACTGGATCTGGTTCTGCTGAGCCTTCAGGTTCTGGGTTGTGGCCGCCAGAGCCTGTTTTCTCGGGATCAGGAAGTTGCGTGCGTAGCCGGCCTTCACGATGACGGTGTCACCCATTCTGCCGAGGTTGTCAACATCTTCCAACAGGATCACTTTCATCTTCTTGCTCCTTTGTCACGTCACAGGCGGTGGCGGCATCTGCAGCGGCCAGCGCTGTCTGAAATTTATCCATGTGTCGAACAGCCCGATGAGGGCGACCATGACCATGAACCATAGTGGAAATGCGATGATCCCGAAAGCCAGGACCATTACCCTGAAAAAGGACGGAAGCGCCCAGAGGGTGAACATGTGTCCCGCTACCACTACTCCCTGGATCCCGTAGAGGGCGGCCAGGGGTACGAGAGCGTTCAACGCAACGTCCCGGGCAGTACCCGTCGTGAGGAGGACCAGGGAGGCCACCAGGATAAAGCTGAAAACGAAGGGGAAGGGCAGCTTCCATCGTGACAGGAGCGCTGACCCGTCGTCCTCCATGGCACCGGCGGCGATCATCCATCCCCGGACAAGCAGGGAATAAAAAGTCACCAGCAGAAGAAGGGTTGCCAGCCAGATGCCGACAAACATCCTCTGCCAGAGTTCCACCATCCACAGGACCTGCTTTTGCTCCTGGTCCGAGAGTCCCGAACTCCCGGACATATCGTTCACGAACAGTCCCATGGACTTGATCGCTTGCCGGTAAAGCTCACCCGGGGCCGTATCGGTAGCCGCGCCGTACAGGGTTGCCGCTGCCAGCGCAAAAAGCCCCACCATCACGACCGCTGTTAACACCGGGCGGTACAGGGGTCCCCTGAACCGGACGGTCCATCTGATCCCGACACAAAGGGGCAGGGTCTCAAGCAGGAAATAAAACCCTTGCCCGGCGCCGAGAATGAATGAGGTCAACAGGCCGATGAAACTGACGGCTGCGGTTCCCTCGAGGTACCCCCGCCGTGTCATCCCGTAGGCGAGGGGCAGGGGTACCATGATGCCCAGGGCGCCCCCGATGGCAGGCTGGAAAGCCTGAACCGTCAGGGGCAGGAGGGCAAAGCCCAGAAGGCGCAGCCAGAGACCGGCTTTGTCTTTCGGGCTTTCCTCATTATTCACCGGCGCTTCCCCTGGCAGCGTGTCGGAAAACCCTGACACGCTGCGTAAAAGTTTGTCGGAACAACTTTTCTAATGCTTTATGCCTTCGAATCAACAGGTGATAAAGTTGATGGACCCGCAAAAATTCCATCAACGCGCCCCGCGCGGGGCGCCCAAATCAATGACCCGCCGCGCCTGGGAGAGGCGCCCGGATCGAGTGCCAATGGCTGTGTGTTCGATCCGTGAGGGAACCGAAAACCACGCT
>JARGFV010000052.1 GCA_029210545.1 bacterium | reverse complement strand
GCGTGGTTTTCGGTTCCCTCACGGATCGAACACACAGCCATTGGCACTCGATCCAGGCGCCTCTCCCAGGCGCGGCTGCTTTTGTCGGTCATCGATCCGGGCGCCTCTCCCAGGCGCGGCTTGTCCTTGATTTGGGCGCCCCGCGCGGGGCGCGTTGATGGACTTTTTGCGAGTCCATCAACTTTGGTCTTCGGATCGTATCCTTTCGTCCGAAACAATCCTTCCGTCATGAAGTTTGATGAGCCGCTTGGCCCTCTTGATGACGTCGGGGTCGTGGGAGGAGAACAGGAAGGTCGTCCCGAATTCCCGGTTGAGACCCTCCATGAGATCGAGGAGCCCTTCCTCGGTGGCCGAATCCAGGTTGGCCGTGGGTTCGTCGGCCAGGATCACCGCCGGACTGGAAGCGAGAGCCCTCGCGATGGCCACTCTCTGCTGCTGTCCCCCGGAAAGCTCGTGGGGCTTTCTTTTCTCCAGTCCCTCGAGCCCGACCTTCCGGAGAAGCTCCCTGACCTTTTCCTTGCGCTCGTGACGTTCGACCCCCTGGAGCAGCAGGACGAACTCGGCGTTCTCAAAAGCCGTGAGGACCGGGACCAGGTTGTAGAACTGGAAAACGAAGCCGATCCGGTCCCTCCGGAGCTGTGACTGCTGCCGGCGCGAAAGCCCGGTGATCTCCTGCCCGTCCAGCCACACTTTCCCGGACGACGGCTTGTCCAGAGCCCCGAGCATGTTGAGCAGGGTGGTTTTCCCGGACCCGGAGGGCCCGGCCAGGACAGTGAAATCCCCGCGCTCGATCTGAAGGTCCACGTCCTGCAGGGCGTGAACCGTCACAGACCCCTGCTGGTAGTTGCGGTTGAGGTTTTCAGTTCTGATGATCGACATGGTTGGCCTCCGGACGATTGAATTTCAAATTTCAAGTTCCATAAAATGGTAGTCCCTTTGGACTTTGGACATTGGACTTTGGACTGCCTTTAAGGCGTAGTCCCTTTGGACATTGGACATTGGACTTTGGACTGCCTTTAAGGCTTCTCCATCGCCTCCACCGGCAGGGTCCTGGAGGCCTTCCAGGCCGGGTATATGCCCATGGTCACGGTGAGCAGGAAAACCAGCCCGCACAGGATGATCGCCCTTTGCGGCCGCAGATGTGAGCGCAGGACGGGATCGATGACGGTGCCGGCCAGGCTCCACTCCTCGGGAGACATCGCGCTCAGATCCCAGCCGTAGACTGAAAAATACCAATTAACACCCAGGCCCATGGCGAGACCGGCCAGGATCCCGAGGATGGTGATGAAAACCGTCTCGGTGAGTAACATCCTCATGACCTGTCCCCCCTCCATGCCCACGGCGGTGAGGATGCCGATCTCCCGGCGCCGTTCCATGACCGACATGAGAACGGTGTTGAGGACACCGATGGCGACGATGAGAAGGATGATGGCGTAGATCATGTACCCGAAGGCGTCGTCGATGACCACGTAGTCTCTCAGGTCGGGCTGGAGTGTCTGCCATGCGTAAAGATGTGTTGGACCTTCCGGGATCTGCGCGGCGATCCGTTGCAGCGTTTCCTCATGCTTGAAAGGGTTCCTGATGTAAAGAGCTATGGAGGTGACCCCTCCATTCATGGAGAGCGCTTCCTGGAGGAATGCCAGGGGGATCAGGCAGATGCTTCCATCGATGGCACCCGACCCGGTCCGGAAGATACCTGTCACCCTCAGGAGGGTGCTGGTGATCTCACCGGTGGCGTCCTGGGTGGTCAGAACGGCTTTCCGGCCCACTTTCAGCTTTAATCGATCGGCAAGCCTGGCGCCCACCACGATCCCGGCACCCGCGTTTTCGGTCAGGAATTCCCCTTCGGACATGCTCCTGCGAAAAATCGAGGCCTCGCCGGGTCGGGTCGGATCGATCCCCTGGTAGGCGACACCCTCCGCGCCGGCCGCTGTGGCCAGCATGCCATCTCCCCTGATCCGGGGAAAGGCCTGGTCGACGTCATCTGACCGGCCGGCGATCTCCATGAAAAGAGCCGGATCCTCAATGAAAAGGGTGTTGGAGGGAGATTCCAGGAACCCCTCTTTCTGGAAGGTCAGATGTCCCTGGCCGATGCTTACGCCGTTTTCGATCATCTGGAAATGGCCGCCGTCCCCGAGACCGACACCGAACAGGGCCAGGCCCGTTCCGATCCCTATGGCCAAAACGGTGATCAGGGTGCGGCGGAAGTTTCGGCGGAGGTTCCTGAAAGCGAGCTTGACGACCATCACCGCCCCCTTCCGATGGCGTCCACCGGGCTGATCCTGGTCGCCCTGAACAGGGGATACAAAATGACCACGAGGACGACGATGAACATGATGGCCACGGACTGGAAGACCGCCTCAAGGGTCAGGGTCGCGTACATGTGGGGATCGAAGGCGACCCCCACGAAGTCGAAGCTGCCGCCCATCCACGATATGTCCCAACCGTTCTTCTCCAGATGTAAAGACCAGAGGGATCCTGTTACTCCCCCCGCGGCGGCCGCCATGAGAGCAAGGAAGATCGTTTCGATGAGGAGGAGTGCGGCTACCGGGAACGGCCCCATGCCCAGGGCCCTCATTATGCCGATCTCTCTCGTCCTCTCGAACAGGGCCATGAGCTGTGTGTTTACGATACCGAGACCGGCGACGGCAAAGATGACGAGCAGCATGATGCCCATGCTGGAGGAACTGAGGCGCAGGTACTCGGACAGCTCCGGGAGAAGCTGTTTCCAGTCCTCGACCTTGTACTGTTCAGGGTCGAGGTGCTCCTGGATGCCGGCGCGGGCCAGGTCGAGGTTGTCGGGTTCGTCGAGCCTTACGGCGATCTCGTGGATCTTGCCGTCCAGGACGAGCAAAGTGGCAAGGTCGTTGATGTGCATGAAAACCCCTCCACGATCCACCGCTTCGCCGATGCTCTTGAACACGCCGGAGACAGTGAAGATGGCGTTTCCCAGGGAACCGTCGGCCGCCTGGGTCAGGACGATGATCTCGTCACCAGGCCTGACCGAAAGTGTCCTCGCGATGTTCTTCCCAAGGACCACTTGTTCCCGTGCTTCCGGTTCCAGCCAGCGGCCCTCGCTCAGGTGCTTATGCAGCTCGGTCACGTTACTTTCCCGGGCCGGGTCGATTCCCCACAGCTGCCCTCCGGCCGACTGTTTGCCGGAGCTGACGAGGGCCGTGGCAAAGATCCTGGGCGCGGCCTCACCGAAACCGGACGCGGCCGCGATGGCCTCGGGGGTTGACGGCATGGTGTCGTAGAGGGAATGGTCCTCAAGGTATTCCGGATGGTGGATCTGCACATGCCCCGTTCCCAGGAGGGTGGCGTAGTGCACCATCTGGTCAAGCATCCCGTCCATAAGAGCGTACCCTACGATCATCATGGTGAGCCCGAAGATCATGGAAAACAGGGTGATGAGGGTCCTCCTCGGGTTTCGCCAGAGGTTCCTCCACGCCATCCTGACGAGGGTCATCGCAGAAGGTCCTTTCCGGTGATATTGGCACGGGAGAAAAAGTCCGCGTCAAGGTCAAGGTTCAGATCGAGAGAATCGTAGGTGATCACCGTCCTCTCTTCCGGCTTGTCTTCCGGGATCAGGGTCATGACCGCGGGGATCTCCCTCTCGCCCATCATCCGTATATCACTGAATTCCATGGTCCGGGTGAGGACGCCCTCCTCGTCGTAGTAAAGGGCCCGGACGGGAGTGAGAGTGTCCTGCACGACGGAGATCTCGATTCGCCCCCAGACCACGGGGGCGTCGGGTTTCGGTACGAGTGTCAGTTCATAGATGAGCGTCCCCTCGCGCTCTCCCTCAAAGGTCACCTCGGCTTCATAGTCCTCCGACATCCTGCTCTCCTTGACCAGGTCGTCGTTGGTGAAATGGCTGCCCATCCAGTTGGCCATCATCATGGAGGAGGGGACCCTGATGACCCGGTTGACCCTTGGCAGGTAGTTCCAGATATCCTTGTCCACCTTGAGGGTGGCTACGCCTCTGTCCTTGGGAGGGTAGGTGATGACGATGATGGACCTGTCCTTTCCGAGGGACCACGCCTTGAGCTTCATGGACCTTTCGTAGTGCTCGGTCTTTACCTCCATGGTCATCTCGGCAAAACTGGACTCCCCCCGCCACAGGTCGTCGACTCTCTCCAGGATTTCGGTGGCCGTAGCCGCCACCGAAATCCTGGAGCTGAAAAGAACGAGAAAGAGGACAAGAATAAACAGGTACCTTGTTGAAATCTCGAACCTCATTGCGATATCCCTTCCGGCCGGTAACCCAGATTGCTTCACACGTTTATCAGTTCGCAATGACAGGGCGTTTGTCGCTGCGAGGCAAGTCCTGTCCGAAGCAGTCTCGGGAAGTGGGTTCCATTCACTTTTCACCGTTCAACTTGTACGATCTGCTTCCTTTCAATCTTTCTTGGAACCTGGAATCTGGAACCTGGAACCGATTCATTTTATGTCTGCCTCCAGCAGGTACCTCATGTAATATTCCACCTGCTCCCTGAGGTCGAAAACCCCGCCCGTGGCCAGGTAATCAAGGCAGATCCCGTCAAGGAAGGCCGTGAGGTTGACGGCAATCCGCTCGGCATCCTGGTAGCTTTCGATCCTGAACACACCCGCTTCCATCCCATCCAGAAGAATCCTCTCGATGGAACTCACACCGGCCCTGAACATGATCCGAAGGGTGTCGCTGAATTTCGTGTCGCTCCGCCTGGTCATGAAAAACTGGAAACAGGAGACCATGAGCCGGGGCATCTTCTCATCGGTGAGGAACATATCAACAAAGGAGTGGACGTAGGCCCTCAGGCGGCTCTCGGGGTCCGGGATCGCTTCGAGAGCCTTTTCCGTTTCCTCGGCCATGTTCTGCATCCAGAGGCGGATGGATGTGGCGATGAGGTCGTCCTTGGAGGAAAAATACTCGTAGATCGTGCCTTTGCCGATACCCGCTTCAGAGGCTACCCTGCTCATGGATGTGGAATCAAATCCGTGATCGGCAAAAACGGACATGGCCGCGAGGGCGATATCGTGTTTCTTGTTCTCCCTGTCGATCCTTCTCGCCGACATTGGTTAATACCGGGAGGAGAGAGGAGGCAGGGAGGAGGGAGGAGGCAGGAGGGAGGAGAAAGAAAAATGCATTCCGCCTGAAATAGTAGCCATCCTGGACCATCCTCCGCAAAGAGCAGCCAGTGTTTACCAGCGAGATTCCATTAAAAAAGATCAGCTTTATCTGGTTACGGATTACTGATTACGGATTACCTATACCTGAAATTTTGACCGACCGGTCGGTCGGTGTCAAGGAACAAGCGAAGTTTACTGTGAACCGTTAACTTCCAACAGCCACAGTTAGTCTGCCAGCTCTTCTGTAATCCTGCTCCTGGGCTGGGCAACGAGGACCTCGGGGAGGATGACCCTGTAGGGCATGCCGGGGTTGAAATCGGCCAGCTGGCCGGGGATGCCCGGTTTCCACGCGTGGCTGTTGCCGGCGAGGACAACCATCGTTTCCCCCGGGTTGTTCGACAGGTATTCCAATGGAGCGGGAGGTGCGTGTCCAGAGCTCATGCAATAATGAAATAAAGAATGCATGCCGCACGGGAATATAAATGAAAGGGCCCATTTATGTGTAATATTTATATACAAAATTGTTTCATATATACACAAAAACGGGCGTTGCCTTTTGCGATCCTGAAAAGGTGACAGATAACCCTTTGTAAATAAAAGATAAAACAACCTGTCACGCAGATCGTCGAAATGGTATGAAGCTTGCACTTCCTTTGGGATGCAATCGTTGTGACGATGATGGTGTGTGTCGTCACAGCGGCCTGCCCTGATACAGGAAACAGCTTATCCGAGACGGCAGCTGGTCAACAGGGAATCATGGTCAAGATTAAACGGAGGAACACATGGGAAACGGATTAGACGGAGTTATTCAGCCAATTTACGATGCGGTTATTGCGAGAAACCCGGCCGAGAAGGAGTTCCACCAGGCTGTCAAGGAAGTGCTCGAGTGCCTGGGGCCGGTCCTTGCCAAACACCCGGAGTTTGCCGAGCACAAGATCATCGAGCGCATCTGCGAGCCCGAGAGACAGATCATCTTCAGGGTGCCGTGGACCAACGACCATGGCGAGGACATGATCAACCGCGGTTTTCGCGTCCAGTTCAACAGCGCCCTGGGCCCTTACAAGGGCGGGATCCGCTTCCACCCCACGGTCTACCTCGGGATCGTCAAGTTCCTGGGCTTCGAGCAGATCTTCAAGAATGCCCTGACGGGTATGCCCATCGGAGGGGCAAAAGGCGGTTCCGATTTCGATCCCAAGGGCAGGTCCGACGGGGAGGTCATGCGGTTCTGCCAGAGCTTCATGACCGAGCTTCAAAGGCACATCGGTGAGCATACCGACGTGCCGGCGGGCGACATCGGGGTGGGCGGCAGGGAGATCGGCTACATGTACGGGCAGTACAAAAGGCTTAGCAACAGGTGGGAGGCCGGGGTGCTGACCGGCAAGGGTATCGCCTGGGGCGGTTCCCTGGTCCGGACGGAGGCCACCGGCTACGGCGCCACGTTTTTTGTGGACGAGATGCTCAAGGCCAGGGGAGACAGCTTCGAGGGCAAGGTCTGCACTGTGTCCGGTTCCGGGAACGTCGCCATCTACACCATCGAGAAGATCCACCAGCTGGGCGGCAAGTGCATCGCCTGTTCGGACTCAGGCGGCGTCATCCTTCACGAGAAGGGGCTGGACCTCGACCTCATCAAGCAGCTCAAGGAGGTGGAGAGGCGGCGGATCAAGGATTACGCCAAGTACCACAAGGATGCCGTTTATATGGAAAAGGGCAACATCTGGGATATCCCCTGCCAGGTGGCCATGCCTTCCGCCACGGAGAATGAACTCCACGGAAAGCACGCAAAGGTCCTGGTGAAGAACGGGTGCATCGCTGTCGGGGAGGGCGCCAACATGCCCTCCACCCCCAAGGCAGCCGAGGTATTCCTGAACGCCAGGATCGCCTACGGTCCCGGCAAGGCAGCCAACGCCGGCGGTGTGGCCACCTCAGCCCTCGAGATGCAGCAGAACGCCATGCGGGATGCCTGGACTTTCGAGGACACCGAAGTGAAGCTTCACAGGATCATGAAGAACATCCACCAGCTTTGCTACGAAACCGCTGAAGAGTACGGAGAGCCGGGAAACTACGTCGTCGGCGCCAACATCGCCGGGTTCATCAAGGTGGCCCGCGCCATGCTCGCCCACGGCCTCATCTGATCCGCACCTTTAACAAAGATATAAAAAATCTGCCCATCTTCGGATGGGCAGATTTTTTATATTTTGGTCCACCCGCATAACTTCCGGTCCAGGACCTCCACCAACTCGTAGAGGATCACTCCGAGAAGGCCCATCCCCACGATCCCCGCATACATGCTCTCGTAATCGAGCCGGCTCCAGGCGTCCAGGATGAAGAATCCGAGGCCCTTGCTGGTGGCAAAGGATTCCACGAAGAAAAGGACGGCGATGGAGGTCCCGATCCCGATCCGGAGGCTCGTGAGGACCTTGGGCAGAATTGCCGGCAGCACAAGGTGGATCGCCTTCTGCCTCCTGCCGGCCCCAAGGGAGCGCATGGAAAGGATGTGTTCCCTGGGGATCTCACGCGCCGCGTCCCGGGTGGCCACGAGGATCTGGAAAAAGAGGATGAAGGAGATGAGGAAGATCTTGGAACCGTCCCCGATACCGAACAGGAGGAGGATCAGCGGCAGGAGGGCGATCTTCGGTATCGGGTAGAGAAGGTAGACGAAAGGTGACAGGAGCCGGTCCGCTCCCTTGATCCTGCCCATGGCGATGCCAAAAGGTACTGCTGTGCCGAGGGCGAGAACGAGGCTCACAAGGACCCGGTAGCCGGAGACGAGAAAGTGACCGGCGAGCCGGCCGGTGATCTGGGAGAAAAAGGAAACGGCGACAGATAAAGGTCCCGGGAGAGACTGTGTGGAAAGCACCCAGGCGGCGGCCTGCCAGAGCGCCAGGATGGTGCCCAGGGCTAAAATGTACCCGGTCAAGGTGCGCTGTTTCCGGCTCATGCCGGGTTTTCCTGGCGGGTATGTTCCATGAGCCGGCGAAGCTCGGTGCATTTTTCATGGAACGGTCCGGTGAGGCGAAAACCGTGATCTCCCATGGCACGGTTATCCACCACCTGGGCGATGCGGCCGGGCCCGGCTGACATGACGACGATCTTTTTGCCCAGGAATACCGCCTCTTCGATACTGTGGGTCACCAGGACGAAGGTGAAAGCCCATTCCTTCCAAAGGGCAAGTACCAGGTCCTGGAGGGTCTCCCGGGTCATGGCATCCAGGGCGGAAAACGGCTCGTCCATGAGAAGAAGATCCGGGGATGTGGCCAGGGACCGGGCGATGGCTACCCGCTGCCTCTGGCCTCCGGAAAGCTGGGAGGGGAGGCTCTTCCTTATCTCCCATATCCCCATCTCTTCCATGAGTTTTCGAGTGGTCGAGAGGACCTCTCGAGGGTCCACGTTCCGCAGGGTGAGCCCCAGGGAAGCATTGGCGTAAGCGTCTTTCCACGGGAAAAGGCCGTGCTGCTGGAGAATGAGGCTGGTTCCCCGGCGGACTCCCGCCAAGGTATCGCCGCCTACCGATACCCGCCCCTCCGTGGGCGCAATGAGGCCGGCCAGGAGGAACAGGAGAGAGGTTTTGCCGCACCCCGTCGGCCCGATGATGACGCAGGAACCGCCCTTTTCCACCGTCATGTCGACGGCGGCAAGTGCCTGGTGGTCACCGGCCGCCGTGGAGTAGGTTACGCTGACAGAATCGAGGTTGAGCAAAGATGTTCCTCTCCCCGGAACTCACCGGTGAAACGTGAACCGTGAACCGTGAACCGTGATCAGTGAACCGTGATCAGTGATCAGTGAACCGTGAACTGTAAACTGTAAACTGTGAACTGTGAACTCCTATCTCTCCTCCATATCGATGGTGAGAGGTTTCATCCCTTTGTGAACCATCACGTCGATCTCTTTCGTGACCCCCAGGACAGGGTTGACCAGGGTCAGCAGCTGTTGCCCGATGGGCAGCTCGATGTCCCGGGGTGTTTCTCCCGCATCCTTTCCATTGATCATGATCCTGGCCCACGGTACGGCCTGGATGTGAACAGTTACCATTGGGATGGGCGTAAGCTCGATGATGACCTCTTCCCCGGCCTGGTCCCGCCTCAGTGTGAAACGGGTCCGGGAAAAGGCGGGCAGCTCGGCCCGGAACTCCGCTTCCCCTTCTTCCGACGGCAGGGAGACCGTTAATGGTGAGCGGCCCAGGAGCGTCCCTTTCATGAAGATGTCGGCCTGTTGGGGAACGGTGACGACGCGCACCCGGGCGTCCACCAGTTCTTCACCGGGTGAGGCCGGTACAGGGGTGGATGGTGGGGAGGAGATCACCTGTGTCGGTGGCGCGGATTGATCGGGTTGTCGAACAGGGGCGCTGGAAAAAAGGTTTACAAGGATGAGCAGGGCGGTCAACCCGGCAGCCGTTGCCCCCAGGACAGGAACCGTCCACGGCTTGCGGAGCCGTTGCATGGTTTGAGCGGTCGCGGCGGCGGTTATATTGCCCTGCACGGGAGCGGATGCCCTCTCGACCCGCCGGGCGACGGCTGCCGACGTGCCGGGCTCGACGTGTTTTTCCATGATATCGGCGATTTGAGCGGCACTGGCCGGGCGATCTTCGGGGTCGGCTGCAAGGAGGGAAGCGATAGCCGCCGTGATGTCCTTTGGCAGTTCAGGAATAAACTCTTCGATGGGCCGGAAGGATGCTTTCTGGACCGCGATGAGGGTGGCTGCCTCGCTGGCCCTTTTGAAAGGGTGGACACCGGTGAACAGCTGGTAGGCGGTGATGCCGAGGCTGAAGAGATCGCAGCGATGGTCCAGAGGTTTGCCGTCAACCTGCTCCGGCGCCATGTAGGCCAGTTTCCCCATGAGTGTGGCCGATGCGGTGATGTCGGCAAGGGAGGCCCTGGCGATACCGAAGTCAGCGATCTTGACCTCCCCGGCGTAGGACAGGAGGATATTGTGAGGGTTGAGATCGCGGTGAACTACCGGTCCGGCGGCAGGCCCTCCATCCCCGCCGCTGCGCGGACTGGAGTGGGCGTAGGCGAGTCCCCTCGCCACGCCGTGGATGATGTGAACAGCCTGGGGAAGAGGCAGGCGTTCCCCTTCGCAAAGGGTCCTGATCAGGGCGGCCAGATCGGCGCCGGCCACGTACTCCATCTCGATGAAGGGGGAACCATCCTGGATATCGAAACCGTGAACCCGGACGATGTTCGGGTGGTTGAGGCGGGCAGCCAGACGGGCCTCCCTGGAGAACCTCGTTCTGAAGGCGTCGTCCCTGGCGAGGTGAGGCAGGATGAGCTTGAGGGCAACCTCGACCCTGAAACCGTCCGGCCCTCCCTTGATGGCCCGGTGGACTTCTCCCATGCCCCCGACGCCGATGCGCTCAACAAGGGTGTAGTTGCCGAAGACCTTCTTCATGGGAGAAAAATAGCAGAGGAAAGGGGAAAGGGGGAAGGGAGAAAAGAAAGTGGGAAAAGCAAATGGAAAGTGGAAAGTGGAAAGGAAGGAGCCAGGAGGGAGAAGGAAGAAGGAAGACCCGGAATCCGCGATCAAAACCAATCGCGGATTTCGGGTGACCCGGTTGACTTTACTGTTGGCGAAGAGTAATTCTACCAACTCGTTTGATGGACATGCAAAATGGCTTCCAGAAGGCCTTTTACGAGGGTAGTTTGGTTGATATTAATATCATTCCGGCTCCCGGCTCCTGACTACTGATAAGGAATGATCAAAGGTGAGATCATGATAGATCTACATACCCACTCCACCGCTTCGGACGGAAAGCTATCCCCTTCGGCACTCATGGCTCACGCCGCCGAGGCCGGCATCGAGGTGATCGCCCTCACCGATCACGACACCCTCTCGGGTCTCGCGGAGGCCCGGCAGGCTGCCGGGAAGCTGGGGATCGAGTTCATTCCCGGTATCGAGATCAGTGCCGAGTACAACCCGGGGACCATGCATATGCTGGGCTATTTCGTGGACCCCGGGGATGAGAGCCTCATGGAGACCCTGGCCTGGCTGCGGGGCGGAAGAGACGACAGAAACCGGATCATCCTGAAGAAACTGGCCGAACTGGGCTGTCCCATGGATTGGGATGAGGTTGCCGCCCTGGCTGGAGGTGAGAGCATGGGACGCCCCCACATCGCCAACGCCATGCTCGCGCGGGGATACGTCTCCACCTTCACGGAGGCCTTCGACCGCTACCTCGGGAAAGGGGCAGCCGCCTATACCGACCGGGAGAAGATGACCCCGGAGCGGGCCGTCGAAAAGGTCCTTCAGGCCGGGGGCGTGCCTGTCCTGGCCCATCCCCAGACCCTCTCCCTTCCCGACGGGGACCTTTCAGACCTTCTCGGACGCCTGGCCTCCCTCGGGCTTGCGGGTGTGGAAGCCCACTATTACAGCCATTCCGCTGAAGAAACGGCCCTTTACGTTGCCTTGGCCGAAAAGCACGGTCTGCTGGCAACAGGGGGGAGCGATTTCCACGGGCCGGGGATGATGGAGACCCGGCTGGGTGTCGGCAGGGGCAACCTGGAGATCCCGAGATCCGTCGCCGACGCCCTGATTGCCCTGCACCGGGAAAAGGCAGGACGTTGACAGAAGAGTTTTTCGTGAATAGATTTAAACCCGGTACCCAGTACTCAGTACCCAGTAGCCGGAATGCAGTGATCAGTGAACCTTATATAGATATAAGCTCTTCGCGGTTACCTATCACGGATCACGAATTACCAATCACGAGATCTTTCCAGGAGAGATTAATGCCCACATACGAGTACCGCTGCGGCAAGTGCAAAGAGACCTTCGAGATCGTCCAGAGGATCACCGATGATCCCCTGGACGGATGCTTGAAGTGCGGAGGCAAGGTCGAAAGGCTTATTAACACAACAAACTTCATCCTCAAGGGGAACGGTTGGTACAAGACCGATTATTCCTCACCGGGTTCTTCAACCTCCAGTGAGGCCGGTTCGTGCGGCGACGAAAAGAATAAGCCGGCCTGCCAGACCTGTCCCGCCAACAGCGACTGATCACAAGCGGACGGATGCGGTGACCGCCAGGCGCACGGGGTGGAGGCTGGATCGAAATCGGCCGGACCGGAGCAACGGGCTCACCTCCCTCAAGGTCCAGCTGAGGATGGCCCTGGTCGTCCTCACACTTGTGATCGGCGGCGGCACCCTCGGGTACATGGTCGTTGAGGGATGGGGGGTCCTCGATTCCTTCTACATGACCGTCCTGACCCTCTCCACTGTCGGCTACGGAGAGGTCCATCCCCTTTCCTACGCCGGAAAGTTCCTCAGTATCCTTGTCATCGTCATGGGTGTCGGTTCCGCGGGTTTTGCCCTGGGCACCGCCGGTAACCTCATGATCGAAGAAAGGATCAAAACCGCCCTCGGGAGGAGATCCATGAAGGCGATCCAGAAGCTTCGCGACCATTACATTATCTGTGGTTTCGGCCGGATGGGGCGCATCATCTGTGAAGAGCTCACCGAGATGAAGATCCCCTTCGTGGTCCTCGAGAGCGGGGACGAGGTTCTCGAAGAGCTGGAGCGGCTCGGTGTCCCATACATGAAAGCCGACGCCACCAGTGACGAGGAACTCATTGAGGCCGGCATAGAAAGGGCCAGGGGCCTCGTTTCGGTGGTCACAGACGACGCCCAGAACGTCTTCATCGTTCTCACCGCGCGGGGCCTGAACCCCAAGCTGAACATCGTGGCCCGTTCGGCTGCCGAGGAGACCATCAAAAAGCTGGTCCGGGCGGGGGCCAACAAGGTGGTCTCCCCCTATTTCCTGGGAGGGCATCGCATCGCACAGGCTATCGTCCGTCCCACGGTCCTCGATTTCCTGGAAAACATTATCCAGAACAAGGAGATGGATCTCATCCTGGACGAAAAACGTGTCAGCCCCAAGTCCACCCTGGTCGGCACGACCCTTGCCACTTCTGGGCTGAGGAAGGATCTCAACATCGTCATTCTGGCCATCAAGGGGGTTACCGGCATCATGGAGTTCAATCCCAACTTCAACACCGAGATCAAGGCGGGTGATACCCTTGTGGTGCTGGGACACGGCCCGGATCTCGAGCGCCTGGACAAGGTCGCCACCGGATCATGAGCTGCGCCGCTCTCTACGGCCGGGCCGGTCTGAAAGACCTCACCGGTGACCTCGAGTTCCTGGACGCCCACGGGCTTTTCCCTGAAATATACCTGGCCGGGGAGCACCTCGACAGCCTTGACGACGCAGCAGTGGAAGATATGGTCAGGTGGGGGGAAGGCGGGCGGGAACTGACTTTTCACGCGCCCTTCATCGACCTCTCTCCCGGGGGGTTCGACCCAAGGGTCCTGGAGGTCACACGGTTCCGGTTCTCACAGGTCATGGAACTGGCCCGCCGGGTGGGACCGAAACAGATCGTTTTTCATCCCGGGTTTGACCGATGGCGGTTCGCCTGGCGTGAGGAGTTGTGGCTCACCAACAGCCTGCGAATCTGGGGCGAACTGTTGGAGTCGGCAGAGAAGGCCGGCACCCGTGTCTGTCTCGAAAACGTTTTTGACACCCGTCCCGATCACCTTGGAGCACTGAGGGATCGCCTGGGTGAGGAACTTGGTTTTTGCCTGGACACTGGACATCTCCTTCTCTTTTCGGAGGTGACCCTCGGCGACTGGCTGGACGTGTTCGGAAACGGTCTTGCCGAACTCCACCTCCACGACAACGACAGGCAGCGGGATCTTCACCTGCCGGTGGGAGAGGGGGAGTTCGACTTCCGGGCCCTTTGCCGTGAGGTGGCGGCCCGCAGCCTGGATCCCGTGGTGGTCCTCGAGCACCACAGCCGTGAGGAAACGGCCCGGTCTCTCCTGAATTTCCAACAGCTTCTTCAGGGAATCTGAAGAAGCTGTTGGAAATTAGGTTCATCGGAGAAAATCTGCTTGTCACGGCGACTTGTCACGGCGTCTTGTCACGGCGTCTTGTCACGGCGTAGTTCGAAGAACGAAGACGGAAGTTCGAAGAACGAAGACGGAAGTCCGAAGAACGAAGACGGATCAGGTACGCATTAACCGGATGAGCCAAAAAATGAAAGATTGTTCAAATATCTCCTCTAAAAGAATGTCCCCGGTATCGTGGGACATTCTTTTAGGAAAGGTTCAAAAACCGTCCCGGTACCTGGGTATCGAGATCAACTCCGTCCACAAGAAAGCCGGCGAGGTCCGGTTGAGGGCTGCCCTCGTTTTTCCCGACCTTTACGAGGTGGGCATGTCCCATCTGGGGACCCAGATCCTCTACAGCATCGGCAATCTTCTGGAAGGGGTGCAGGTCGAAAGGGTCTTCCTCCCCGAAGGGGACATGCTTGATCTGCTCAGGTCCGAGGGGCTCGATCTTGCCACCCTCGAATCCAGGACGCCGCTGGCAAAGTGCCATCTCCTCGGAGTGACCCTGCAGTCGGAACTGACTTATACCAACATCCTCACCGTCCTGGATGCGGCCGGCATCCCTCACAAGGCCGGTGAGCGCAACGAGGATCACCCCATCATCATCGGCGGAGGGCCATGCGTATTCAACCCGGAACCGCTGGCTGACTTTTTCGACCTGTTCTACCTGGGTGACGGGGAACGTCAGTGGCTGGCCATGCTGCGGACCGCCCTCGAGAGCCGTGATCGCGGTTGGAGCCGGACGGTGACCATGTCCGCCATCAGGGAACTCGACGGCGTTTACGATCCGGCTGATTATCTCCCGGAATACAACGAAGACGGAACGATCCGGGCCATTGCAGGACCCGAAGGTGCGGGACTGGTCCTGGCGAGCACCGTAGAGGATCTCGACGAGATCCTGCCGATCTCGGCTTTCATGGTTCCGTTCCTGCCCCCCATCCACGATCGGGTCAACATTGAGGCCACCCGGGGCTGCACCAGGGGATGCCGTTTCTGCCATGCGGGGATGGTCACGCGTCCTGTCAGGGAGCGTACCGTGGCCTCCGTCCTGGAAACGGCCGATGTGGCCCTTACCGCCACAGGGTACGAGGACCTTGCCCTCACCAGCCTGAGCATCGGTGACTTTGGTCCCCTCGACGAAGTGCTCGGTTCCCTCATGGACCGTTACGGCCAGGAACGGGTTTCCATCTCCCTGCCTTCCATGCGCATCGGGGGGCTGACCCAGGAAGTGGCCCGCCAGATCCTCCGGGTCCGCAGGACAGGGTTCACCCTGGCTCCGGAAGCCGGTACTGACAGGCTCCGACGTGTCCTCAACAAGGGGTTTTCTGACGACGAGATCCTTCGGACGGCGGGCTGGGTGTTCGAAAACGGATGGGAGGCTGTCAAACTGTATTTCATGATCGGTCTGCCCACCGAAACAGACGAGGACCTTGACGGGATCGTCGGACTGGTCAACTCTATCGCAGAAAACGCGCCCGGCAATGCGCGGATCACCGCCAACATCTCCCCCTTCGTTCCCAAGGCTCACACTCCCTTCCAGTGGGCATCCCAGGAGCCTGAACCGGAACTCAAAAGGAGACTCGACTATCTCAAGGGCAGGCTCCGCGGCCGGAAGATCCAGGTGCGGTGGAGCCGCACGGACCAGGCTCTCCTCGAAGCCGCCTTGGCAAGGGGTGATCGCAGGATGTCATCCGTCATTGAGGCCGCATGGCGCAGCGGTGCGGTGAGGGACGGGTGGGAAGAGCATTTCAAATGGGAAAGGTGGCGGTCTGCCTTTGTGAAGGTCGGACTGGATCCGGCCTGGTACGCATCCCGCCAAAGGGATGAATCAGAGGTGATGCCATGGGATCACCTGTCCGCAGGCGTCACGAAAGATTTCCTCCTCGCAGAGTACCGCAAGGGGATCCGGGGAGAGGTGACCCCGGATTGCCGGGATGAGGGGTGCCAGGGCTGCGGGGCGTGCACAACCGAGCAGATGGCAAACCTTCCCCCGATCCGCCTGGCAACCGGGCCTGACGGGCCGGGAGAAGAGGTTCCGGAGGCCTCTGACCCCATGAGGGAGGCGGACCGCCCGATCCGCAGGGTCAGGACTGTTTTCGAGCGTACCGGGGACATCAGGTTCCTTGGCCACCTCGAGATGGTGCGGCTGTTCGAGCGTGCCTGCCGCAGGGCGTCTATTCCACTCGCCTTTACGGGGGGCTACAGCCCGAAACCGAGGATCAACTTCGCTCTCTCGCTGCCCACCGCTACAGAGGCCCTGGCCGAATGGCTGGATCTGGAACTCAACCTGGCCATGCCTTCTGATGAACTGATGGAAAAGGTCAACCTGCAGCTTCCGGACGGTGTCCGCATCCTGGCCGCGTGGAAAACGTCACTGGACGGGGCGGCACTCAACGGACGGGTCCGGTCCATGGAATACACCGCCGGGCTTCCGGAACCGGCCGACGGGCTTGAGAAACTGGTTAGCCGTTTCATGGAGCAAGACATCATCGAGGTCGTCAGGGTGAGAAAGGGCAAGGAGAAGACCGTGGATCTCAAAGAGTTCATCCTGTCCATGGAAGCGACAGACGACCGGTCCCTGAAATTTTCCCTCGCCCTCAAGGGGGAGGCGGGCAGTGCCCGTCCCGCTGAGGTGCTGGGCGCCCTGCTGGGTTTTGAAGATGACGAGATGCACGGAGTTCGTCTGACGCGGACGAGACTGTCTTTCGCCCTGACGGAAACCGGCAGCGGCGACCGCCCTGGATGGTCCAGGATCTGGGATTAGGAGAGAAACGTGAACATTGATGACTTCGCAAAAAGTCATCAATGCGCCCCGCGCGGGGCGCCCAAATCAATGACAAGCCGCGCCTGGGAGAGGCGCCCGGATCGATGACCGGCAAAAGCAGCCGCGCCTGGGAGAGGCGCCCGGATCGAGTGCCAATGGCTGTGTGTT
>JARGFV010000051.1 GCA_029210545.1 bacterium | reverse complement strand
TTGTGAGGAAAGGGAAAACGACGCTTTTCCCTTTCCGTGGAGCGAAAAGTCCCGGATTGGACTTTTTGCGACCCTATTACAGTTAAACGGAAGACAACAGGATGCTGACAGGATATAACACCGACATCAAACACGAGGGGGTCGTCTACCACGTCCAGACCGAGGATGGCGGCACCGAAAACCCCGTCCTCGTGAGCCTCGTTTACCAGGGTGGCCGTATCCTGGTCTCCAAGAAGACCAGCTATGCCCAACTGCTGGGCACCGTGGATTTCCTTCCCAAGCTGCGGGACCTTCTGGAGCGCCAGCACAGGACGATGATCAAGGCCATCCTCACGGGAACCCTGTCGACTGACGGGGTCAAACATCACCCCGTTGAGCCCACGCCATCCCCACGTGCCGCCCAGCCCGTGACCGAAGCCAGGCCCGCCGCCGCACCGGCGAACCCGGAACCGGCAGCGCCCGCGAAACCTCCCCTCGAAATACCCTCGAAACCGGCGAACCAGGCGATACCGGATTCATCTGCCGAAAAGAATCTGGACCAGGTGATCCTGGAGTACCTGGCGTCGGAGATTGATAACGACTGATGAACTTTCCCCTGCTGCCCACTACGAGTAAGCATAACAAACAAAATTCATGATCCAGCTTTTCCACGTCAGCAAGTGGTACCAGAAGGACGTTCCTGCCCTCCAGGACCTGAACCTGCACATCCCCAAGGGAGACTTTGTCTTCATCACCGGCCCCAGCGGCGCAGGGAAGAGTACCCTTCTCAAGATGCTTTTTGCCGAGGAAAGGCCGACGAACGGGCAGGTCCTTGTCCACGGACGCAACATCGCGCGCCTGCCCGCTTCGAAGATCCACATCCTGAGGCGGGAGATCGGCATCGTTTTCCAGGACTTCAAACTCCTGCCCAACCGCAACGTGTTCGAGAACGTCGCCCTTTCCCTTGAGGTCCTGGGGATGACGAGGAGGGACATCAGCAGACGGGTGTGGCTCATGCTCAAAAGACTCGGCATCCATCACAAGATGAGAGCAAACCCCCTCACCCTTTCGGGGGGAGAGCAGCAGAGGGTGGCCATAGCCAGGGCACTCGTCAACGAGCCGATCATTCTCCTTGCGGATGAACCTACCGGCGGGCTTGATTCAGAAGCATCCAGCAGGATTATGGATGTTTTCACCGACATCAACGCACGGGGGACAACCGTGGTCGTAGCCACCCACAACCTCGAGATCGTCAGGACCATGGGCAGAAGGGTGATCCACCTTGAAGGAGGACGGCTTGTAAGGGGGGGAAAACCTTGAGCCGCCTGATCTCCTCCATCGGCCGTGCGTTAGGCAACCTGAGGCAGAGCTGGCTGATCAGCTCCATCACGGTGGGGATCATCTCCATCTGCCTCTTCCTGGTAGGCGGATACCTGCTCCTGACCCACAACCTCCAGGGTGTTCTGGAAACCTGGAAACAGGAGGTTCGGATCACAGTTTATCTGAGGGACGGGTTTCCCGACCAGGACGTCCTGGCCTTCCAGGACCGGATCTCATCCCTGCCCGAGGTCCACTCCGTAGCCTACATCTCCAAGGAGCAGGCACTTGAAGAGTTCACCGACATGCTGGGCGACGACAAGGTCCTCGCCTCGGGCCTGGAGAACAACCCCCTTCCGGCCAGCCTGCGCATTACTCTCCCCCAGGAGAGACGCAACATGGAGGGGGTGAAAGCTGTGCTGCCCGCCATCGGCGATGATCCCCTCGTCCAGGATATCCAGTACGGCAAGGAGTGGCTGGGGCACCTGGACCGTGTACTGCGCCTTCTGAAGCTGGGCAGCGTGGTCCTTGGATTGGCCCTTTCCCTCGCCGCCGTATTTATCATCTCCAACACCATCAAGATCACCGTCATGGCCAGGAAGGACGAACTGGAGATCATGAGGATGGTGGGTGCCACCGAGGGGTTCATCCGCCTCCCCTTCCTGGTGGAAGGAATTATTCAGGGGTTGGCGGGAGCCGCCGTCTCCCTCGGGTTCCTCGGTGCCGTCCACGCCTTTATGGTGACCCGAGCCGACCAGCCCCTCCTGAAGATCCTGCACATCGAATCGTTCCGGTTTCTGCCACCCGCGGCCATTGCCGCCATCCTCATGGGAGGGATGCTTCTCGGGGGACTCGGAAGCCTGGCCTCGGTGGGGAGACACTCCCGATGAGAGGAATGATCCTCATCCTTGCCATTTTCTCCCTCATCGCCGTCCTTCCGGCACTTGCCGAGGACCCCGCCGAGACCATCGAGAACACCACGGAACGCCTGGAGGATATCCTGGACCGCATCGGGACCACGGAAGGCAATATCCGCCTGACAGCAGCCCGGGAAAGATCGGTTCTCGACACCCTCGACACCATGGACAGGGAAACTGCCGTGATCAGGGACCGGGTGAGGGATCTTCGGGCGCAGGAGAAGGACCTCAAGATCAGGATCACCCGATCGGAGGAGGAACTCCGCGCGATCAAACGGCAGAGGGAACGGACGGCCGGCTGGCTTGCCCTGAGGTCGACCGCACTTTACAAAGGAGGGAACGTAAGTTATCTAAAGGTCATTCTCGCCGCTACGGGGATCGAGGATCTGGAGCGCAGATCCTATTACCTGAAGATGCTGGCCGAACACGATTCCGAGATGTTCACCCTGTCCAGAGAGCTTTACCACAGGGAAAACAGGCAGGTAGAAACGCTGAAGTCCGCGAGAGCCACCCAGGTCTCCACCCGGCGGGACCTGGAGGAGACCCTCACAGTCCTGACCAGGAAGAAGGAACAAAAAAGCCTGGTTCTGGCCGTCGTCAGGGATGAAAAGGAGAAGAACACCAGGTTCCTCAAGGAGTTGGAAACCTCAGCCTCCCATCTTGCCAGTCTCCTGGATGCCCTTAAACTCCAGGCTGTCACAGGGGAATCGGCCTTTTCCACGCTGAAGGGTTCCCTGAAAAGGCCCGTGTCCGGCAAGGTCACGACATCCTTCGGGCGGAACAGGAACGAGAGGTTCAGCACCTTCACCCTTTCCAACGGGGTGACGATACAATCCGCGGAAGGAACCCCGGTCAGGGCGGTGTACAACGGGCGGGCTATTTTTGCCGACTGGTTCCGGGGTTACGGAAGGATCATAATCCTGGACCACGGTGGTGGATATTATACCCTCTACGGCCATCTGTCGGAACTGAAGATCAACGTTGGCCAGGAGGTGCAGGCCGAAACTGTCATCGGGTTTGTGGGCGACAGCGGCTCCCTGGAAGGGGCCGCCCTGTATTTCGAGATCAGGTACCACGGGAAACCGATCGACCCTTCCCCGTGGTTCAAAGGATGATTACACTTATACGGTTGATGACTTCGCAAAAAGTCATCAACGCGCCCCGCGCGGGGCGCCCAAATCAATGACTCACTCCGTAAGTCATTGATTTGTAAGGAAAGGGAAAACGACGCTTTTCCCTTTCCGTGGAGCGAAAAGTACCGCATGGACTTTTTGCGATCCTGTCTTCATTAATTACGACTCGATCGGCCTTGCATTCAGGGGGCCTGCCGATCAGTCCTGACCAAAGGGTGGACACATAAGTATCCATCATGCAAAGGAGGAGTATCCAATGAAACCCGTCAGGTACCTGAAGATCGGCGCCATGGTCGCGCTATTGCTTCTGGTCGGGCTCACTACCGACAACCGGAGCCCTGTGGGAGACGCCCAGGCTTTTAATGACAGCACCTACGACCAGATCCGTCTGTTCTCCGAGGCTCTTTCCATCGTTCAGAAAAACTACGTCGAAGAACCAGACTCCCAGGAGCTGGTGCGGGGCGCCATCAAGGGGATGCTGACCTCCCTCGACCCGCACAGTTCTTTCATGTCTCCCGATATGTACAAGGAGATGCAGATCGACACGCAGGGAGAGTTCCAGGGCATTGGCATTACCATCGGCGTGCGCGATGGCGTCCTCACCGTCATCGCGCCCATCGACGACACACCCGCCTTCCGGGCCGGCATCCTGGCCGGGGACAAGATCGTCATCATCGAGGGCCAGACCACCAAGGACATGACCCTCATGGAAGCGGTCAAGCTGATGCGCGGACCCAAGGGAACCGATGTGACCATCTCCATCGTCCGCGAGGGCGAACCGGAACCGATCAAGGTCACCATGACCAGGGATGTCATCCCCCTTTACAGCGTCAAGACGAAGGAGATCGATCCCGCTATCGGATACATCAGGGTGACCCAGTTCCAGAAAAAGACTTCGACTGAGTTCACCGAAGCCCTGGCCAAGATCCGGCAGGAAAAAGGTGATGCCTTCAAGGGACTCATCCTCGACCTGCGGAACAACCCCGGCGGCCTGCTCATCTCGGCCATCGAGGTCGCCGACGTGTTCGTCGACTCGGGCGCCATCGTGACGACCAAGGGACGCCTGAAGAACCAGGACTTCTCCTACGGCGCGAAATCCAACGGGACGGAGCCTGACTATCCCATCGTTGTCCTCGTCAACGGCGGTTCGGCAAGCGCCTCCGAGATCGTGGCTGGAGCCTTGCAGGATTACAAGAAAGCGATCCTCATCGGCACAACCACCTTCGGCAAAGGATCCGTTCAGACCATCTACCGCCTCGGCGACGGGGGGGGCATGCGGGTCACCACGGCCAGGTACTACACGCCCAGCGGCCGATCCATTCAGGCCACCGGTATCGTACCGGATATCACCGTCCGCAACAGCAGCGGCAAGGCCATGGGCCATATGAGGGAAAAGGACCTGAGCGGACACCTGGAAAACGACCAGTCCGGAAAAGACCAGTCAGAAAAAGACCAGTCCGACAGTATTGAGGAACCCGCGGAAGAGGACGCCCCTGTGGTCGACTTCATCCCCGAAAACCCGGCGGAGGACGCCCAGCTCATGAGGGCCGTGGATCTCCTGAAGGGGTACGATCTGTTCAAGGGATTGGGATTAACGGGCACGGCCAAGGTCGAGGAAACGGAGTAGGGTTCTGACCGCCGCCTCCGGATCCGAACGGCAAAAAAACAGGAAAAGGAAGAGCCGGAAAAAGGGGAACCGGTCCCTGGCATGGTTCGTTGCCGGAGTTGCGCTGGCGGTGATCGCCGCGGCGGGGCTGGCTGTTTATCTCGGCCCGCCGGGCAGGAAGCCGGCGCTCGTTCCCAAAAAGGTGTCGGTACCCATGCCGCCCCCAGATATCCCCATGGATATGCCCAGGGACGTAAAAGTGGTAGCGGTCATTATCGACGACCTGGGACACAACCCCCAGGCAGCAAGGCCTTTCCTTGAGATGAGCTACCCCGTCGCCCTTTCTCTCCTGCCCGATCGACCCTTTTCGAAGGCTATCGCCGAGGAAGTCGTGGCCAGCGGAAAGACCCTGCTCCTTCACCAGCCCATGGAACCGGCGGGCTACCCTGACACCGATCCGGGCCCGGGCGCTATCCTCATCGATCAGGATCCGGAGCAGATCAGGCAGATCCTCGAGAGAAACGTGGGATCCATACCCGGCGTGGTCGGAATCAACAACCACATGGGTTCCAGGGCCACCACCGACCCCGTGATCATGGAGGCGGTCCTTGGGTTCGTCCGGGAAAGGGGCTTTTTTTTCATCGACAGCAGAACGACAGCCGACACCATAGGGTTTACCATGGCCAGGGAAAAGGGCCTGAAAACAGCGGAACGGGATGTATTCCTGGACAACGATCCTGATCCTGCCGCTATCGACCGCAGGGTCAGGGAGCTTCTGGATCTTGCGGACCGGCGGGGCTGGGCCATCGGCATCGGCCACGCCAGCACCCAGACAGCCGCTGCCCTTGAGCGGATGGCCCGCACCGCGCGTGAAAGGGAGATCCTGTGGATCTCCCTGGAAAGCCTGATCACCTGTTATGCTGACCCTGGGAATTGAAACATCATGCGATGACACCGCGGCGGCGGTGATCCGCGGCGGGACCACAGTCCTGTCCTCCGTGGTCCAGAGCCAGGACGACCTCCACGCCCCCTTCGGCGGCATCGTTCCGGAGATGGCATCGCGCAGGCATCTCGAGGTGATCACACCGGTGGTCGCCCGTGCTCTCAAGGATGCTGACTGCTCACTTGCGGACCTCGATCTTATTTCGGTCACGGCAGGACCGGGACTTCTCGGGTCACTCCTGGTGGGCCTGTCCTACGCCAAGGGTTTAAGTTACGCCACGGGGCTGCCCCTGGTCCCGGTGGACCACATAGAAGGGCACCTCCTGACCATGGAGATCGCAGGCGGTACCCCTTTGCCTGCCGTAGCCCTGATCTCATCCGGCGGACACACCGCCTTGTACCACCTGGGGAACGATGACCCCCCGGCCATCCTGGGAACCACCCTGGATGACGCGGCAGGCGAAGCCCTGGACAAGGCTGCCAAGATGCTCGGGCTGGGTTTCCCCGGCGGACCCGCCCTGGAAAAGGCCGCCCTGGGTGGTGATCCGGACGCTCTGGATCTTCCGCGTCCCATGTCCGGAAGCCGGACCCTGGACTTCAGTTTCAGCGGGCTGAAAACAGCCCTGTTCACCTACCTCAAAAGGGAGGGGTATTTGGATCAGACAACCCAGGGCCGTCGGCTGCCCTTGTCGGTGCCGGATCTTGCCGCCTCTTACCAGCGCGCAGTTGTCGAAACCCTCCTCGAACGGTGTTTCGCCGCGGCAACGGCATGCGGCACACCCCATCTCATCATCGTGGGCGGGGTGGCCCGGAATACCCTTCTGAGGGAGCAGGCCGCCCTCATGGGCGCTGAACGGGGGGTCAATACCCACTACCCTCCCCACTACCTGTGCACCGACAACGCGGCCATGATCGCCGCCCTCGGTTACCGGGACAGGCACAGATCAGCATCCGACCCCATGACAGTAAACGCTTACTCCACCAAGGCTCTCAAGACACGCCAAACAGCTGCCGGAGGAAAATAACGATGCTCCTGTCAACGTCCCGCTCAACAGCACTGGCAATCGTGACACTATTGACAGCGGTAAGCTGCGCCACCCCCCCCGGCGAGGCTCCCCACTCGCTCCCCGAGGGGCACCCGCCGGTGGACGGGAAATCTCCCATCACCTTCCATGACCCCCAGGCTGAAGCTTACGCTACCTTTATCCGCGGCGTCATGCTTTCCGGGGAGGGAGAACGGGTCGAGGCTCTAGTCTACCTGCAGATGTCCGCCCGCCTGGACTCCACGGCCCCGGCCATCCACAGGGAACTCATGAAGCTTTACCTGGAAACCGGCAACAGCGCCGAGGCGGAAAGGTCCGCGCGCAGGGTCCTTGACCTGGACCCTGACCAGCCCGAGGCTCACGCCGTCCTGGGGCAGATCCTCGTGGAGACGGGCCGAGCCTCTGAAGCCATCGCCCATCTCGAACGAACCGTGGAACTGGCCCCCGACAAAACCGGCACATCCTTTATCCTGGCCGACGCCCTGGAAAGATCCGGTGATATCGATGGAGCAGTTGAACTCCTGCAAAAGCTGGCGTCCCAGGAGGAACACGAAGCTGTGGCCAACTTCCACATCGCCCGTATCCGGGCGGGGAGCGGGAATATCGAAAGCGCGATACCTCACCTTGCCAGGGCCATTGAGCTCAACCCGTCATTCCTCAAGGCTGTCGAAGAGATGGGCAACCAGCTGGAACAGGACAAGGGACCCGGGGAAGCCGAGAAACTCTACCGGAGCTACCTGGAACTGGATCCGGAAGCCATAGTGGTCAGGGAATACCTCGCCAGGCTTCTCATCAGGACTGAGCGCTACAGCGACGCCCGTATCGAACTGGAACTCGTCCTGGGCGCACAGAAGGAAAACCACGGCGCCACGCTGCTCATGGGCATGGTGGAGTATCAGGAAGGCAACAACGAAAGAGCCCTTGAGCTTTTCAACCAGGTCCGGCGGATGGCACCGGACAGCTTCGAGATTGTTATGCAGATCGGTACCCTTCAGAGGGAGCTGAAAATGTACGGGGAAGCAGTCGCCACCTTCGAGGATGCAGCGACCCTCGCTCCCAGCCGTTACGAACCGTTCCTGAACCTTGCCGTCATCCACGATGCTATGGACGCCCTTCCAGGAGCGGTCTCCGATCTCGAAACCGCCCTGGCCCTGGAGCCCGACCGGACAAACCTCAGGACATACCTCGCCCAGACTCTCATGCGTCTCGATCGCCATGACGAGGCTGTCGGGATACTGAAGGAGGGCCTCACCCGGATACCGGACGAACCGTCCCTTCTCTACCAGCTGGCGATCACCTACGACCGGAGCGGTCAGTTCGACAGGGCGGTGAAGACCCTCGAACACCTTATCAAGGTCAAGCCGGACCATTTCGATGCCATGAACTACCTCGGGTATTCCTGGGCTGACAGGAACATGCGGCTCAAGGAAGCTCTCAACCTGGTCAAGCGCGCCCTCGAGATCAAACCCGACGCCCCCTACATCATCGACAGCCTCGGCTGGGTCTATTACAGGATGGGGCGTTACGAGGAAGCCCTGGAACTGCTCATCAAGGCTGGTGAGAAGATGGGGGGCGACGTTACCGTCCTCGAGCACATTGGCGACACCTACGACAAACTCGGCAAGGATGAACTCGCCGTCGAGTTCTGGTCCCTGGCCCTGGCGGCCGACCCGGGAAACGGACGTCTGGGCGAGAAGCTCAAGAGCAAGGGAGCCGCCGAGACCTCGCCATGAGGACAGGTTCTTGCCTTGCGATCCTGCTGCTGCTGAACATCCTGTCAGGTTCCGCGTGCGCGCCCCGACAGCTCCGCCCGATCGCGACGATTGACCACACTCCGCTCCTTGAAGCCGTCCAGGAACGCCGGTCAATCCTTGAGACGGGGCTATCGGGCACCCTGGAGATGGATTTTAAAGGGGGCGAAAGGCGTTTCCGCGGAAAATCGTATATCGTGGCCTATCCAGGCGGCCGGTTCCGGCTCGAGATCCCAGGGCCCTGGGGCAGCACGTACCTGGTCATGACCTGCGATGGGCGAGAGGTCCTGGCCTATTATCCCGAAGAGGGAAAAGCGTTCCGGAGCCTGGCTGAGGGCAGATCGGTCAATCCCCACCTTCCATTTCCGCTGCCTGTAGACCCGATCATGATCCCGGCGCTGTTTATGGGAGTTTTCCCGGACGGCGGGGAGGTTTCAAAAGCCAGCGCCAGTCTCATGGATTCAGGGGTGAAAAGCCTGCGGGCGGGGTGGGGCGACACGCAGCTTCAGTTTCACTACCTTTTCGCAAAGGGATCGGACTCCGTTCTTACAGAGGTCACCGCACACGAGAAAGATATGCGCCTTATCGTCCATACCGGGGAAAACCCCCCATATCTGCCCAGGGATTTCAGTCTTACGTTCCCCGATGCGTCCCTCAAGGGTCAGTGGAGGCAGGCGGCCCTTTTCAAAGGTTCTGAAGCTGACCTGGAGCTGAGGATCCCCGGCCACGTCACGGTGATCGATCTGGAGGAGATGCCGTGATCCGCCTCCTCGCTCCGGCGAAGGTCAACCTCACCTTGAAAGTCCTCGGGAAACGTCCCGACGGGTATCACGACATCGAGAGCCTGGTCCAGAAGGTCTCCCTTTACGACAGGATTACCATCCGCGAGGTGTCGGACCCCGGCATTCACGTCACATGCTCTGACCCAACCGTTCCTTCGGGTCCAGGGAACCTCGTTTACCAGGCGGCGCAGCTGATCATGGAGGCAACGCGAACAGCCGGGAAGGGGATCTCCATCGATCTGGAAAAGCGGATCCCCCACGGTGCGGGCCTGGGCGGCGGCAGCAGTGACGCGGCGGCCGTCATCATGGGACTCAATACCCTGTGGAACCTGTCGCTGTCCCTTATGGAGATGGAAGAGGTCGCCGCCCGGATCGGATCTGATGTCCCCCTCTTTCTTCACCCTTCGCCTTCCGTCATCTCGGGCAGGGGCGAGGTCGTAACACCTGCTCCTGCCCGGATCAGGGCCGTTTTCCTCATCGTTTTTCCGGGTTTTTCCGTCTCGACCCGATGGGCCTATTCCAATTTCCGTTTGACAAAAGACCATGGGAAATATAGGATTTCCGCACTTCAAAGGGCCGAGAGGGGAGAACTGCCTCCGGACCGATGGCAGGGGTTTATCGTCAACGACCTGGAAGCTGCCGTCAGTAATAAGCATCCCGAGATCGGCAGATGCATCGAGGACCTCCTTCTTCTGGGAGCGGGTGCATCGCAGATGTCAGGGAGCGGTTCGGCTGTTTTCGGCCTTTTTGAGGACAGGTTCGTGGCCCAAAAAGCCGCCTCGAGCCTCCTCGCCGGAGGAGGGCGCGCCGTGTTCATTACGATGCCCCTCTTCTCGTGAGCGACCGGGCTTCAACACGATCAACGGGGAAAGGAAGGTGCTCAGGATGAAGATCACTGACGTCAAGGTCTTCCCGGTGGACGAGGACAAACTTAAAGCCTATGCGACAATAACCTTCAACAACTGTTTCATCGTACGGGACTTGAAGGTCATCAGCGGCAACAAGGGATACTTCATTGCCATGCCCAGCAAGAAGAGGAAGGACGGGACTTTCCGCGACGTAGCCCATCCCCTCAACAGCGAGACCCGCAAGATGATCGAGGACGCCGTACTCGAGGTATACGAGAAAGAGAACGTGGCCGGAGGCACATCTTACGATGCCGAGGACTACCAGGCCGAAAAAACGACCCCCATGGTCGAGGCACCCGTAACGGACACGGCCGACACAGATGCAGATGATCCAGATGCGGCTGATGCAGTAGCTGACGACAGTGAACAGCCCATAGACAGCGCCCCGGAAGCCGGGGTCGAGGCAGAGCCAGAGAATGACACCGAGTTCGAAAGCACTGCCCCCGAAAGCACTGCCCCCGAAAGCACTACTGAAGAAGCTTCCCAGACCGGGGAACCCATGAAAGGCGCCGAAGAAAATCCGACCATCGAACAAACCGATGATCCGGAGAAGGCGTTCGGCTACGAAGAGTAATGATGGACTTTTGACAGGTCCATCCTGCGAAGTTTAGAAAAAAGAGGCGCACTGGGGCGTCGACAAACGGTAAGTCACGGGTCTTTGGAACCCGCATTTGTAGGTTCGAATCCTACCGCCCCAGCCAGCATGACGGAACCCGCACCACTATAAAAAGCACAGGTTAGCAATGACCAGCCGCATCAAGCTGTTTACCGGAAACGCCAACCCTGAACTGGCCAGAAGAATATGCGATCACCTGGACGAGCCCCTCGGGAACGCCCTCGTAAGGGAGTTTTCCGATGGCGAGATCATGGTGGAGATCTCCGAGAACATACGCGGCGCCGACATCTTCGTGATCCAATCGACGTGCCGGCCCGGGAACACGAACCTCATGGAGCTTCTCATCCTCATCGATGCCCTCAAGAGAGCGTCGGCGTGGAGGATCACCGCCATCATCCCCTACTTCGGATATGCCCGCCAGGACCGGAAAGTCGCCCCCAGGGCCCCCATCACGGCCAAGCTGGTCGCTAACCTGATCACAGTAGCCGGGGCCTCGAGGGTACTGACCATGGACCTTCATGCCGGACAGATCCAGGGCTTTTTCGACATCCCGGTGGACCACCTCTACGCCGCGCCGGTCCTCTTGTCCTACATGCTGGAGCTTGAACTTGGGGATATGGTCGTGGTCTCACCTGACGCCGGGGGCGTTGAGAGGGCCAGGGCCTTCGCCAAGCGGCTCGGAGCGGGGCTGGCCATCATCGACAAACGGCGAACCAACCCCAACGTCAGCGAGGTCATGAACATCATCGGCGACGTCAAGGGCAAGGCTGCCATCGTCGTCGACGACATGATAGATACCGGCGGAACCCTGGTCCAGGGCATGGAGTCCCTCAAAGCCGCCGGGGCCGGGCCCATTCTCGCCTGCGCTGCCCACCCGGTTTTTTCGGGACCAGCCATTCAACGCATCATCGACTCCCCGGCCGAAAAGGTCATTGTCACCGATTCCATCCCCCTGAGCGAAGAGGCCAGGCAATGTGACAAGATCATTCAGCTCAGCGTGGGCGAACTCCTCGCTGAGGCGATCAGGAGGATCCACAATAACGAATCGGTCAGTTCCCTCTTCATATAGGAGCCTGTCTGAGAATCCGGTGCAGGCTCCTGTATGGTTTTTTTTAGAAGATATGATACTAACTGAACATCATGAAGGATCGAGCGAAATTCAAATGCTAGACCCGCATTCCGCAGGCATGCAGGGTTTTTAATGGATTTCGGGTCTGTTGAAAAGGAGGAAACACCAGCATGACGACAATAAAGATCGTAGCGGAGGCGAGGGAGGATGCCGGCAAGGGGACAGCCCGCAAGCTGCGCCAGTCCGGCCGTATCCCTGCCGTCCTTTACGGACAGGGCAAGGAAGGGTTGTCCCTGACCCTCGACGCGCACGAGATCAACAAGCTTCTCGCCGGGCCCGGCGCCAGGACCAAAATCCTGGAACTGGAAGTCATGGACGAGGGGAAAGAGAGCTTCAAGCGCAACATCCTGATCAAGGAGATCCAGAGACACCCTTACCGGGAAGAAGTCCTGCACATGGACCTGTTCGAGGTGGCCATGGACCAGGAGCTTTCCGTCATGGTGCCCATCGAGACCGTCGGCACTCCGAGAGGCGTCAAGATGGGCGGGATCCTGGAGATGAAGAGAAGGCAGCTTGAGGTATTCTGCCTTCCCGGCAGTATCCCCCACACCCTCACCGTTGACATCAGTGATCTCGAGATCGGGGATGTTGTCCACGTCGCTTCCATCGATATACCGGAGGGGGTCAGGATCCCCTACGACACGAACTTCACCATCCTCACCGTGGTCGGTGTCACGGAAGAGCCGGAAGCCGAAGAGCTCGAAGAGGGCGAGGTCCCGGAGGAGGGCGCAGCCGAAGCCGCCTCGAAGACCGAACCCGGGGAGGAAGCCGGAGAAGAGTAAACCTCTTTTCCGGGATCTGGATGTGGCTTATCGCGGGATTGGGCAACCCCGGTCCCGAATATGAAAAAACCCGGCACAACCTGGGGTTCCTGGTGTTGGACGCCCTGTCCGGACGCTGGAAGATCCCCATTGTCCAGGCGGAACGCAACCTGGAAACCGGGAAGGGCAGGCGCCGTGGAGAGACCATCCTCCTCGCCAGGCCTCTCGCCTACATGAACCGCAGCGGGGAGGTCATCGCTCCCCTTGCAAGGCGGGAGGGCGTCCCGGCCGAAAAGATCCTGGTCCTCGTGGACGATCTTGACCTGCCCCTCGGTACCGTCAGGTACCGTCCGCGGGGTTCGACGGCGGGCCACCGGGGCATGGAGTCTATGGTCGAGTGCCTCGGCGCCGATCAGTTCCCGAGGATCCGTCTGGGAATCGGACGGCCCGAAGAAAGGGACAAGGCTGAGAGCGAGTATGTTCTCACGCCTTTTACGGAAGCAGAGCTGCCGGTGGTTGAAAAGGCGGTCGAAAGAGCCGTCGGGCTGGCAGAGAAAGTGGTTTTTGAGGGGATCACCGATCCTGCAACAGTGAGGATCACCGAACTTAAGGAGGGAACATGATCTGGACAAACCTTGCCCCACTTTTTGGTGTGGCGGGCCTGCTCTTTGCACTGGGGATTTTCCTCTACATAAAGAAGCAGCCCGTCGGAACCGAGCTCATGGCCGAACTGTCCGAGATGATCCACGACGGCGCCATGGTCTATCTCAAGCGCCAGTACACCATCTTGGCCGGTTTTATCGCCATCGTCTTCGCCCTGCTGTACTGGAAGCTCGGTCCGCAGACCGCCTCGGCCTTTCTGGGCGGTGCGCTGTGCTCCATCCTGGCGGGCTATTTCGGGATGAAGGCCGCCACCCGGGCCAACGTCAGGACATCCCAGGCCGCCACGCAGAGCGGCCAGGCCAAGGCCCTGTCGGTCGCTTTTGCCGGCGGCGCCGTCATGGGCATATCGGTGGCCAGCCTCGGGCTCATCGGTGTCGGTATCCTGTTCATCCTGTTCGGTAAACCCGGGACAGCACAATACATCAACGGCTTCGCCATGGGTGCTTCCTCAATCGCCCTGTTCGCCCGTGTGGGCGGCGGCATCTTCACAAAAACCGCTGACGTAGGCGCCGACCTCGTCGGCAAGGTGGAGGCCGGCATCCCCGAAGACGACCCCCGGAACCCCGGTGTTATCGCCGACAACGTGGGCGACAACGTGGGTGACGTGGCCGGCATGGGAGCCGACATCTTCGAGTCCTACGTGGGCTCCATGATCGCCACCATCGCCCTCGCAGCCACCTCCGCAGCCATCCTCCCCGAAATGCGCAGCGCCTACATGGCCCTGCCCCTGCTGCTGGCCATGGCCGGCATCGTCTGCTCGGCCATCGGTATCTTTTCCATCAAGATCCTCGAGAAAATGTCCCCCGCGGCCGCTCTGAGGTATTCGACCTTCATCGCCGCCGCCCTGCTGCTGGGCGCCGCCTTTGCTCTGGTCAAGGGTACCGGTATCCAGGTGGGCATCTTCTGGGCCATCCTGTCCGGGACCCTGGCCGGCATCCTCATCGGTCTGGTCACCGAGTACTACACGGCCGGCCAGCCGATCCGTGATATCGCCAAGTCCAGTGAGACCGGCGCGGCTACCAACATCATCACCGGCCTGGCCGTGGGATACCAGTCCACCGCCATCCCCATCCTCATTATCAGTACCGCGATCATCATCTCGGCCTACGCGGCGGCTCCCATGAGCCTTTACGGCATCGCCGTGGCCGCCGTGGGAATGCTGGCCACCGTGGGGATCACCATGTCGGTGGACGCCTACGGCCCCATCGCCGATAACGCCGGCGGCATCTCCGAGATGGCCGGCCTCGGGCCCGAGACACGGAAGATCACCGACGGCCTGGACGCCCTGGGCAATACCACCGCCGCCATCGGCAAGGGGTTTGCCATCGGATCGGCGGCCCTGACGGCTCTCGCCATGTTCGCCGCCTACACCAAGGCGGTCGGCCTGTCGGTCATCGACCTGTCCACCCCCAAGGTCGTTGTCGGCATGTTCATCGGCGGCATCGTGCCGTTCCTGGTCGCTGCCATGACCATGACTTCCGTGGGTAAAGCAGCCTTCAAGATGGTCGAGGAGATCCGCCGCCAGTTCCGCGAGATCCCCGGCATCATGGAAGGGACCGGCAAGCCCGACTCGGCCAGGTGCATCGATATCTCCACCACCGCCGCCCTTCAGGAGATGATCGCACCCGGCCTTCTGGCCGTCCTCACACCGGTCATCGTCGGCTTCGTCCTGGGTAAGGAAGCCCTCGGCGGCACCCTGGCCGGCGCAACCCTGTGCGGCGTTTTCCTGGCCCTGTTCATGTCCAACGCGGGCGGCGCCTGGGACAACGCCAAGAAGTACATCGAGGAAGGACACCACGGCGGCAAAGGCTCTGACGCCCACCACGCCGGCGTCGTCGGCGACACCGTGGGTGACCCCTTCAAAGACACCTCCGGACCCGCCATGAACATCCTCATCAAGCTCATGTCGGTGGTTTCCCTGGTGCTGGCTCCGCTGTTCGCGAGCCTTACGCCGCTGATTAAATAACTTCGAGCTGACTTCGTCATTTCGAAGATGTTAACTGTTTACGGTTAACAGTTAGAACCCAGGGGCTGACCGAAAGGTCAGCCCTTTTTTTTCGCAATAGTTTGAATGTGGAAATATCTGTTCAAAGCAAGAATGTTGACTTCGAAAAAAGTCATCAACGCGCCCCGCGCGGGGCGCCCAAATCAATGAATAGCCGCGCCTGGGAAGGGCGCCCGGATCGATGACCGGCAAAAGCAGCCGCGCCTGGGAGAGGCGCCCGGATCGAGTGCCAATGGCTGTGTGTTCGATCCGTGAGGGAACCGAAAACCACGCTTTTCGGTTCCCGTTGAGCCAAAGTCTTACCCGGACTTTGGCGATATTACAGCAGCCCCCGTGAGGGAACCGAAAACCACGCTTTTCGGTTCCCGTTGAGCAAAAGTCCCACCAGGATCTTTTGCGATTATCAGAAGTCCCCGTAAGGAAAGGGAAAACGACGCTTTTCCCTTTCCCCAGGATATTAGTGGGTCACGAAAAGTCCCGGATTGGACTTTTTGCGACTCTATCAAAGATTAAACGTCGCATACGCTCTGGCTTGAAACTGTGAACCGTAAACTTCGAGATCGTCCCCTCCCCTCCTTGCGCACCCTTATTAAATGTGCTAGTTAATCTGTTCCACATTTATGACCGAGCCCCTCTGCGGGCCGACCTTTAACTCCTTGCTCCCGTCATCGGAACCTTCCGTCGTACGGGGGCTGTAGCCCGAAAGGAGACACCTATTGAAAGGCTACGAAACTATCTGCATCCTGCACCCCGACCTCACCGAGGAGGATGTGCAGGGAACCATCGAGAGCTATTCGGCCATCATCACCGAGAACGGCGGTGAGATGACCAAGGCAGACCACTGGGGAAACCGGAAACTGGCCTACACGGTCCAGGGCCATACCCGGGGTCAATTCATCTACCTCCTGTATACCGGTCTGCCCGGGACTGTCGCCGAGCTCGAGAGGAACCTCAGGATCCAGGACCAGAACATCCGGTACATGACGGTAAAAGTGGACGATGTTGAGGAAACCGCCAAGGCAAGGCCTCAGCTCGTGGAAGATCCCACCCTTACCATGGTGGAAGGTTGATATGGCTAACTACAACAGAGTTATCCTTATTGGAAACCTCACCCGGGATCCCGAACTGCGCTACACACCCAACGGCAGCGCTGTCGCCAGCTTCAGTCTCGCCGTCAACAGGCGGTACAAGGTCGATAACGAGAACCGGGAGGAAACGGGCTTTTTCGATATCGTTTTCTTCGGAAAAAGGGCTGAGACAATCGCCGAGTACATGAAGAAAGGCCGTCCCCTCCTCGTGGAGGGCCGGCTTCAGCAGCGGCGCTGGGAGACTGACGAGGGGCAGAAACGCAGCAAGGTGGAGGTCGTTGGGGAGAACTTCCAGTTTCTTGGAGGACGTGACCAGGACAGTTCCCGATCCGTTTCCGACAGCGAAACACCCGAATTCGACGACTCCGATATCCCTTTTTAACAGCATCGATCCCCGGACCCCCGAACTGGCTGGACCGGGTGAGATCCATATAACGACAGGACGGAAAAGATGAAAAAAAAGTTTGGACGCCGCCGCAAAGTCTGCCACTTCTGTGTCGATAAGGTTGTGGACATCGACTACAAGAACGTCCGGGGGCTGAAGCGGTATGTTACGGAAAGAGGAAAGATCCTGCCCAGCAGGATCTCCGGCAACTGCGCGAAACACCAGAGAAAGCTTACCGCCGCCATCAAGAAAGCACGAAATATCGCTCTGCTTCCCTTTACTATTGAACGCTAGGAGTTCGTCGGAGAACCTCCCTGTTTTTTAACAGGGAGGGCACAGACTCCTAGCTGGAGTTTGTCGGAACATATTTTTTTGAG
>JARGFV010000050.1 GCA_029210545.1 bacterium | reverse complement strand
TTGATAGAGTCGCAAAAAGTCCAATCCGGGACTTTTCGCTCCACGGAAAGGGAAAAGCGTGGTTTTCCCTTTCCTCACAAATCAATGACTTACAGTGCGGGTCATTGATTTGGGCACCCCGCGCGGGGTGCGTTGATGGACTTTTTGCGAGTCCATCAAGTTTACACTTTCCTCTTTCCCCTTTCCACTGCCGAGTTCAGGAAAAGATGTACAAACTCATGCAATGCACCGTGCACACATCGACGCAGTTTCCGCAGGCGATGCACCTGTCCTTTTCGAGGGCCACCTTCCTTTCCGGCCCGTCCACGTAAAGGGCGCCTGAAGGACACACGGTCAAGCAGGCCCCGCAGTGAACACAGCTGTCCTCGTCCCGCTGTATGGTATCCGTGACCTCCTCGATGAGCACGTTGCACGACTTGAGATACTCGATCCCCTTGGCGTACTCCACCGCGGTCCCTTCCAGATTCATGATGGCATAGGCCTCCTGGCGCGGCAGGACCTTGGCCTCGAGGATATTGAAGACCAGGTCGGCTTTCCTGGAAAGACCGTGGATGACGGGTGTGTTCCAGGTTTGTTTGGTGAAGCG
Source organism: bacterium (assembly GCA_029210545.1). Taxonomy (NCBI): domain Bacteria; species bacterium. The sequence goes on along the minus strand of JARGFV010000050.1, from coordinate 16,877 downwards.
GACTATAATTGTCTTTTCCATAATAAATTTCCTCTTATTCAGCGTGAAATTTATACATCCAAAATACCAGATCCAGGGCAGGCAACCACACCGAAGATCCTATTTTGGATTTTGGATCCTGGATTTTGAATCTTGGATTTTGGATTTTGGATCTTGGATCTTGGATTTTGGATCAGCGAGTGGAACGAGTTCCACTTGCCCCTTGGCTCCGATAGTGCTGCCCAGGACTACGACAGCTCCGGTAATTCCTGTGACCGACATGGCCCAGTCCAGGGCAGACTCCACATCGCCGGGGCCGTTGACCCGGTTTCCCAATGCGGTGGCAGCGGCGTCGGCAAGAGCGCCCGATCGTGAGATCACAACCGCGGCGTCGGCCTTTCCGAAACTCAGGGACGGCCCCACCGTTCCCGACGAGGTGCACACGGCTATCCCGCCACCCGGGACGACTTCAAGGCCCACCCGGTTGGTCAGGGGCGATTTGCCGGCCCAGATCCCGATACGCCTGGGGCGGCCCCCGATCAGGTACAGGTCGCCGCCGTTCTCAACAACGACCTGCCCGGATCTCAGGTTCAGGTCCCGTGCAACCGCTTCGGCGATGGTGCCGGCCACCGCGGCCATGGGCCCTATACCCACTGCCGCAGCAGCTTCGGTCATGCGGCTCACCAGCGACCCGTGAGGCACCTTGACGACCCACGGCTTGAGGGCGGAGGCAAAACCCGGATGCTCACCGATGTACTCTTCCACACCGGCCCGGTGTTTCCTGATGGACGCAAGGGCAGCGGCGGTGAGATTCTCACGGGCGGCGATCCACAGGTCCGTCTCATCAACCACTGCCCTGAAAGACACCAGCCCCCCGGGAGCCGGGCCTTCACGATAATCCCTGTTGCCAAAACCGGCACGAAGCATCATCGGTCATGCCCTTGGACCGGGCAGCGGTTTTTGCGGAACGCCGAGGATGAACCGTTCCTCGAGGATCCACCGCTTGAGTTCCCGGGCTATTTCCAGTGCCATGGAGTAGCTTGAAAGGGGCGCCGTTGTGATCTCCTTGCCGTTGAACCTGATCGTGCCGCTTTGCAGTTCCTCGTAGCTGATCTCACCGAGAGTCTTGCCTGTCCCCTGGGGATAGGCCTCCGCGTAATCCACGATATTGGTGAAGATGTCCTTGTCCCTGACGGCTGTGAAGCGGGCCATCTCCTCGTCGAGGATAGGGATAGGGATACCCAGCCCGACAAACAGGGTGATACCGTATCCCAGCATGCTGGCCCCCCTCAGGTACCGCTGTTGCATCCCCTTGAGGTCGCCCATGACGGCGAGGGTTCCGGCCGGTGTACGGACCACCCCGTTTTCCCCTCTCGGAGCGTTGGGGTTGTGCTGTGTCCCGTGCCAGATGACAAAACCCTCCCCACCGCCCAGGAAGATCCTCGTCCCCAGCCCGATAGTCCGGTACAGGGGGTCGTTGAGGAGGGGAGACAGCTGTCCCGCGCTGCAGTAGGTGGCGTTGCTGCCGTCGGGCTTCAGGACCCCCATGTAGGTATAGATCGTCTTTTCACCCATATTCACGGCACAGTTGTAGCTCTGGTATCCGTTCCGGGGGTTTAAGAGCACCGCATAGGGGATCTCGTCCAGGGACTTTTCAAGTTCGGCCTTCCTGGACGGATAGCAGTCCGTTCCGTAAGCGGTGACCCGGATGTCCACCTTCCTGCCCGCTACCAGGTCCTCGATGACGTGGGCGCCCCCGTAGGGGAAACGGCCCGGATAGACCCTGTTTAACGGATCGTCCTCCCGGGGTTCGGTGGCACCGAGAAAGGTGTCCACGGCAGCCAGGCCCGCATAGGCGGGTACGTCGTTGAACCAGACCTTTTCCGACTTGATCTTGGGACTCGTGTGCCCGAAGTTGAACATGGCGCCCGAGGAGCACATCATCCCAAAGGTCCCTGTGGTGACGACATCCACCTCGCTGGCAGCCTTGGCCGCCCCCACCTCGTCCACGAGATCGGACATCTCGTCGGCGGTGAGGACAACGGCCTTGCCGGACCGGATCCGCTCGTTGATCTCCTCGAAACTCTTCTTCACTTTGGCCATGTTACTTCTCCTTGTTACGGTTTATGCCTGGCCGAAACAGCCAGACCTGAGTGATCGTAAAGCTGACTCATCTTTTTATTTTCAGGTGATGATCCATACCTGAAAATAAAAAGCCCCACCTGAAAGCAGGAGGGGCAATATCGGTTACCCGTCTCCTTATCTCTCAAGAACTCTTGCGGGATTTAGCACCGGGCGTCACGCGCACTGCGCGACCGGTTGCTGTGGTTTCACAGGGCCCGTCCCTCCACCACTCTCGATAAGGACTGTATGGTCGCAGTCTATGTAGGGTGGGAGACTGGCACAACCAAACTTAAAAAGTCAAGTATATTTAAATCCATCCATCAATTTTCCTCTTAAAGGCGGGATTAAAGCAATCTACAATCCCAAACTGGACAGGGACCGGCATTTGGCTTTAAACTGGGGACCTGTCAGAGAACCCCACACAGGGTTCCGGTGAGAACCGGCGCAATATCAACGTGAGGGATGAACCTGGAAAGAGGATGCAACCAGAATCAGGGGAGAAACCGGGTTTGGTTTTTTCTTCTTCTTTCCCTCTTCCTCCTTCCCTGTTCCGGAGGCAAAAACACCCCATGACACAGAATGAAAAACCGATCGCCTACTGCCCCCTCAACGATGTCGAGGCCTTCGAGTTCCCCTTTTACATCAAGAAGGGTGTTGGTGTGGAATCCGACCAGATTCTCCTGGAGATCCACCTCTGGCACATGACCGACAATGACAAGGAGGCCATGGGGGAGCTTCTGGAGATAAACACACCGGAACAGCTTGGCGAGGCAGGGTACAACAGGGACGACCGCGGTGTTTTTATCATCGGGGAAGTGGAGACATGGATCGAGAAGCCGGACTACCCGACAATGCAATAGCACTATCGAATGAGGAAGGAGGAATAGGGAAGGTGGAAGGAAACGTCTTACAGCAATTACAGCTGAGTCTTTCTTCCCAATTCCCTGTTCCACCTCCCGATTTTTTGAAAGGATCTCTCCATGATCACCGTCAAAAAGATCAAGGCCCATTACGAACTGACCTCCGCCGAGGAAAAACTTCTCGGAGAGCTTGCCTCCACCATGAAGAAACACCGGGACAGGTTCGGGACGGAACTGATGGCCTATTTCCTTTCCCACGAGTTCATGGCTGACTTTTTCCCCACGGAGGCGAAGCAGAACCATCACGCCATGACCTTTGCCGGCTGGTTCATGAGGCTTTTTTCCGGGACCTACGATGAGGCCTATTTCCAGCAGCTGCGGAAAGTCGGCAGGGTCCACGTGGGCATCAACCTCGACGGCCACCTTGTCAACTCCACCATGACCAAGGTGAGGCAGTTCCTGACCGAGGTGATCGAGCAGGACATTCCGGCCGAGGACCGGGAAAAGGTCACGACAGCCATTACCAAGATCCTGGACATCAACCTGGACGTGCTCACCAGTTCCTACCGGCAGGCCGAGTTGAAGAAGTATTTCCTCAACGCCAGGGCCGAATCGATCCTCATGAGCCTGTTGGAGCGGTTCACCCATGGACTGAACCTCGTCCTGGGGATGGCTTTGGTTGTCGTGTCCCTGGCCGTGGTGTGGCTGTTCATTCAGGACGTGGCCAACATCTTCCGGGCCGAGCACCTGGAAACGGGAGTTGTGGGGGCTCTCGGTTCCCTGCTTATCATCTGGATGATGATCGAGCTTCTCGGCACCGAGATCCAGCACCTGCGGGGACGTCACATACCCATTACGATCTTCATCGGGATCGTCATCGTTGCCTTTATCAGGAAGGTGCTCATCGGATCCCTGCAGCACGCCAACCCTGGTGCCCAGCTCACCACCCTCATGGATTACGGCACCAGGGTCTTCACCCTGCTTCTCCTCGCCGTGGTGTACTGGCTCATCTCCCACGCTGACCGCGGCAAATGACCCCTGGCGTGCCTTTTCCCGGGGAGGTCGGCGCAGCAGTCCTGGTTGGAGGACAGAGCAGCAGGTTCGGCAGGGACAAGGTGCTGCTCGAAGTCGACGGGGAACCTCTGGTCAAAAGATCGATCACCCTTCTTTCTTCCCTTTTCAGCGACGTGCTGGTCATCGGTCACGACCGGCCGGAGTTTCACATCCTGGGGATCAGGGCCATCGAAGACCTTATCCCCGGGAAAGGATCTCTCGGGGGTCTTTACACAGCTGTCATGACCGCCGGCACACCCGCCGTCTTCGTCATGGCTGCCGACATGCCATTCGTATCCGCGTCCCTCATCGACCAGGTGGTCCGGATGCGAGGCGGTGTTGACGCGGTGATCCCCAGGGGGCCAACGGGCTTCGAACCGCTGTGCGCCCTCTACTCCCGAAGCTGCGCCGCTCCCATGAAAAAAGCCATCGACAAGGGATCCTTCAGGATCATGGCGGCCCTCGAGGGCCTGAAGATCACGAACCCGGAAATTATGACGGTGGAAGGCGAAGGGGATCCTTTTGCTAACATCAACACTCCGGAGGATTGGGAACGGTTGGCTGACCCCTGACCGCCAGGTGCAGGCAGGGCGGGGCAGTTCCGCACTCAACGCACTTCCCATGCAGTCTACAGAAAAAAGAAGCTATTTATACACAAATTTACGTGTAAATAGTTTCTTTTTTCTTGACTATAGCCCTGAACTTTAGTTTAATTTTTTCCTACTTAATCAATATAGTACAGTGCGGTACGCAAAGGGGCAGGCTGCAAGGCCTTGCCTGCAAGGAGAGTGTAATGAGCCGAATTTACGGGAGCATTACGGAGCTGGTAGGGAAAACGCCCCTTCTAAGGCTGAACAAGGTTACCGATGGGGCCAAAGGCATCGTCCTGGGAAAGATGGAGTGCATGAACCCCCTTTCCAGCGTCAAGGACCGTATCGGGCTGAGCATGATCGAGGCAGCCGAAAAGGCAGGCCTCATCGACACGGGAACGGTCATCGTGGAACCGACCTCGGGCAACACGGGCGTCGCGCTGGCCTTCGTCGCGGCCGCCCGGGGGTACAGGCTCATCCTGACCATGCCTGACACAATGAGCGTCGAGCGGCGGAACCTCCTTGCGGCCATGGGAGCTGAACTGATCCTGACGCCGGGCTCCAGTGGCATGAGGGGAGCTATCGAGCGGGCTGAGGAACTCCTGGAGCAGCTGCCCAACGCGTTCATGCCGAACCAGTTCGAGAACGCCGCCAACCCCGAGGTCCACCGCCGAACCACCGCCGAGGAGATCTGGACCGACACGGACGGCAAAGTGGATTTTTTCGTTGCCGCTGTGGGTACCGGCGGTACTTTGACTGGTGCAGGCGGAGCCCTCAAGGGAAAGAACCCCAACCTCAAGGTTATCGCCGTTGAACCCTCCGACAGCCCCGTCCTTTCAGGCGGCCCTCCCGGGCCCCACAAGATCCAGGGGATCGGGGCCGGGTTCGTTCCCCCTGTTCTGGATACCGCCCTCATCGACGAGATCATCAGGATCGACGCCGACAACGCCTTCCGGACATCCCGCCGGCTTGCCAGGGAAGAGGGCATCCTCGTGGGGATCTCCGCCGGGGCCAACGTCCACGCGGCTGTCCAGGTAGCGGGACGCCCTGGCAACGAGGGCAAGACCATCGTGACGATCCTGTGCGATACGGGGGAAAGGTACCTTTCCACTCCATTGTTTGAGTAGGGGGTGAATCTCAGATCTCAAATCTCAGATTTTAAAAAGATCGATCAGAATCCAAAAACCGGAACAACTCGCCACAGATCTGGATTATTCTCCTCTGAGATATGAGATGTGAGATTTGAGATCATTCCCCCCCAGAGATATGAGATATGAGATATGAGATTGTAACCACTGTCCTGCTGGCTCTCACCCTTACCGCATGTTCCTCCGGCAAGGAGGCCGGGAAGCCGCCGGTAAGGATCAGCGAAGAGACCAAAAAGATCGTCCAGGAGAACCTGGCCTCCCTCACCTCAACCGTGACGCTGTTCCTCTACCGGGGCGGCGAGAATGAAAACCAGGGAGAGGAGACCCAGACCCTCGTTGACCTGATGGCCCGGACATCTTCCAACCTTATCATCGTGCCGAGGGAACTTACCGAAGAAGCGAAATCAGAGCTGGAAGTGGACCATGGGCCGGTTATTGAATTGAAGGGCCCCACGGGTGGGATCTTGAGATATTACGGATTCCCGGAACGGCAGGAGGTTCGTCCGTTCCTCGACGGGATCCTCCTGGCCTCGGGACAACCTTTCAGGTTCTCCCCTCCCGTCGAAGCCTTCCTCGCCGGTCTCGAAGAGGAGGTGGTGATCCGCATTTTCACCACCCCTGAATGAGTGTTCTGTCCCGAGCCGGTCCGGCTCGCATACGCCATGGCCTCAGTGAGCAGCCGCGTGAAGGCACTGGTCTTCGGAAGCCAACAGTATCCAGAGTTGAGCCAGCGCTACAAGGTCGTGACGGTTCCCAAGATCTGGGTGAACGACAAGGTCTACATCGACGGCGCCGCGCCGACGCGAGCGATGATGGAGATGACCCTGGTGAAAATGATGAAACAGGCACTGGACGAATCGGTCCCGAAGGGGAAGTTCCGTCTCCCCCGAGACTGAATTTCCCGGTGTCCGGTGTCCAGACACCGGGTGCTAGACCTGAAATTTCAGCTCACATCCTAATGAAATTTCAGGTCTGCCGCCCCGCTCCATGATCACCATGCTCGCCAGCTTGTTTCCAAGCTCCCCACACTCCTCCAGGCTCAAACTACTGTAAAACCCCGCTATAAACCCTGCCGCGAAAGCGTCGCCGCCCCCGGTCCTGTCCACAGGGTCCAGCTCGGGAGAGGGGACGTGCACGACCTCGATCCCTTCAGAGACAAGGCACCCCCCCTCTGGAAGGGTCACAACCGCCAACCGCGCGTCGAGGGCCCTCACCCCATCCTCCGGATCCGCGACACCCGTCAATTCCCGGACCTCGTCGGAGTTGAGGATAAAACCGTCCGCATGGCTCGCCACGGCCTCGTCCTGTGCCCCGTGGCGTCCGCACAGCACGGTGATCCCCCGCTGACGAGCCCCGCGGGCGTACTGTGCCAGCACCGGAATATCGGCACCGGAAAGGTAGAGGATGCGGCAGCCGTCGAGCAGGCCGGGAAAGAAGGTCGTGTGAAGGTTAGCTCCGGGTGCCCGTACCATCCTTTTCTCCCGCCCCAGAGAAAAGATGACCGCAAGGCCCGTGGACCCCGGCGTCCGGATCACTCCGCGGATCCGCACTCCCGCGGCCTCGAGGTCCGCGAGCTGGGCCTGACCCATGGGATCCGAACCCACGGCACCCGCAAGAGCCACCGGTACACCCAGCTTTGCGAGCCACCACGCCGTGTTGGCGGCGCTTCCGCCGCATCCGGCCACAGCGGATTCGCAGGTCATCTTCTCGTGGGAGGAGGGAAAACGATCCATGGGGAGGAGGATATCGTAATTCAGGTTTCCAACAACGAGGATCATATCAATGCAGGAGGTGGAAGGAGGAAGGAGGAAGAAAACCTTCCGCATTCAAAATGCAAAATCTTGAAAAATTCCCTTCTTCCTTCATCCTTCTTCCTTCGTCCTTCCCTGTTCCGCGGCGCTATCGCGCCACTACGAACGCCTGCCCGAACTCGCCCGAACGGATCAGGTTGTCCCTGAACCCTTCTGCCTCCTCCCTGCTTTCAAACCGGCCGACCCTGACCCGGAAAAAGACCATGTCGCCCCTGTCAAAAAGGGACAGGTCGGCGGCGCCGTGTTCCGCCTTCATGCTCAACGCAAGGCGCTGCGCGTTCTCCTTGACCGTGAACGCCCCAACCTGGACGGAGAACGACCCCTCGTTATAATCGTACCGCGCCTTGAGGGTGACCTCTCCCGGCCTGCCCCGGAGGATCTCCTCGCCAAAGGCGGTGATCGTCACCTCGGCCGTCCCTTCCTCAAGCATGTCGAGCTGGGTCGCGGCCGCCCGGGAGAGATCGATGACGCGGTTATCCACGAAGGGCCCCCTGTCGTTGACGCGGACCACCACCGACTCCCCCCTGCAGTCGGTGCGCCTGACCTTGACGAAGGTACCGAGGGGCAGCGTCCGGTGGGCGGCTGTGAACTTGTCCATGTCGTAGATCTCGCCGCTGGCGGTCTTGCGGCCATGGAACTTTGTCCCGTACCATGAAGCCATTCCCCTCTCGACATAACCCCTCGAGGACCCCAGGACCCGATAAGTCTGCCCCATGACAGTGTAGATCTTGCCGGATTGTGAGGGGGCTTGTGCCTCTTTCGAGGGAGGAGGGAGGGGCCCTTCGACACCGCTCAGGGTTCGGCCAGGAGGGTTGGTAGCGCAGGAAACCAGGAACAGGAGGCAGCCAAGGGACAAGGGATAAGTGATAAGGGATAAGGGCCGTACCTTTTGCCTGCTCATAGCAGCGCCGCCTCCTGCCTTCATTTCCTTTTCACTTTTCACCCCTTCGGTCACGCCATCCGTCTTCGTTCTTCGAACTTCACCGTGACAAGTTGGCGTGACTCAGGGCCTTCGGCTTTCCACTTTCCACACATGCTTTTCCGCCCTGCGCCCTGCGCACAGGAAAGCAACCCTCATTCCAGGACCGTGACCTTCTTCATGACCACCGGTTCGGCCGGCACATCCTGGAACATTCCCTTGCTGCCGGTTTTGACCTTGCCGATGGCATCCACAACGTCCATCCCCTCCACGACCTTGCCGAACACGGCGTAACCGAAACCGGCATTGCTGGTGTCCCGGTGATCGAGAAGGCCGTTATCCACCAGGTTGATGAAGAACTGTGCCGTGGCGCTGTCAACCACGGAAGTCCTGGCCATAGCCAGGGTGCCCCTGCTGTTTTTGAGCCCGTTCGCGGCCTCGTTCCTGATGGCGGGTTTTCCTTTCTTCGGCTGCATGTCGGCGCCAAACCCCCCGCCCTGGATCATGAATCCGTCGATGACCCGGTGAAAGATCGTGCCGTCGAAAAACCCGTCCCGCGCGTAACCGAGGAAATTCTCCACGCTGATGGGCGCCTTTTCCAGGTCAAGTTCGGCGACGATGGTTCCCATGGATGTTTCGATACTGACTTTCGGCATTTTGTCCCCCTTCTTCGTCACAGGAGAGCTGTCATCACCAGCCCTGGAGATTTTCACTTCAGCTGCAAGTTTTTGAGATATCAACCCGTAGGGATGATCCTTGAGGAAATCCCAGGCGAGGACCTTTCCCTTCCCCGGTATAACCCCTTTCCCCACATCACCCGAAAGGGTCGCGGGGGTGTGGCTGACCGGACCGTTCTCGTCGGTAAAGCTCACCTCGATGTCGACGGCGCCGTCGCCCGGGATATCGTAGCTCACCGAGACACGGTTCCCCTCGACGCGGACCTGGACGTTCCCGGCCTCGGCAGCGGATACAGATGCCGGCGTTGCCAACATCATGGACAGGGCCGCGATCAGGGAAAATTCCAGTATGGATGTTCCAGTCATCGGATAATCACCTCCAGCATCTGTAATTCAAGATTCAAAAAGTTCAGCGCGCATGTGCACCGGTGCGCAAGATCTTCAGACTCCGGAATCTGTTGGCGAACGTTTTTCCATCGCCGCCTTAGCTTTAATAAGCTCATACACCACCTTACTTACCGGCACCGGGACGCCCCGGGCATCGCCTCTCCTGATGACCTCGCCGGTGATGGCCTCGATCTCCGTTTCCCGCCCCGCCTCCAAATCCTGGAGCATGGAACTGTAATGAGACTCGGTGGCTGGAAGAAGCTTTCCGAAGAACAGTTCCAGGTAACCGTCCAACGATTCCCATGGGAGCGTCTCTTCAACCGAGGCCACGGCAAAGGCCTCCTCGACAAGAAGGACAAGCAGACGCCTGGCATTTTCCTGTTCACCCAGCGCACCGTAAGGAACCTCGAGGAGAGCCGACAAGGGGTTTAATCCCGCATTGTAGAGCACTTTCCCCCAGAGGGCAGCCTGGATATTTTCTGATACACGTGTCTCGATGCCGCATCGTGTCAACTCCCCGGCAAGGTTGCGGGCAGCTTCTACCCCCGGCCCTGTCGGGGGACCCCCAATAAGAACACTGTCGGCCCATACCGAAACGTGAACCCATCCTGGCCGGGTGACCTGGGCGCCGAAAATGACCCTCCCCCCCACGCTCCGGTAAGGTCCGAACATCTCCCGGATCGACTCGAGGTTGCCCAGACCGTTCTGCAGGGAGACCACCAGGGTACCATCGCCAACGATCCCGCTCCGGGCGATATCCTGTACTGCCCTCGCCGTGTCCGAGGATTTGACGGCAATGAAGACCACACCCGGAACAGGTTCGGGATCGATCCTCTCCAGGCCGGTAAAAGCGCCGACCCCTTCCACCATGAATTCACCCAGGAGCCCATCGATCCGAAGACCATCCTTCCGGATCGCCTCCATGTGTTCCTCGCGACCAACGAGATCGACCTGGTGTCCACCCTTCGCGAGCATCCCACCGAAAACGGAACCTATGGCGCCGGCACCGTAGATGATGAAACGGCGGTGAACCTCTTTTAAAGCGACTGCCAAACCGTCACCTCCGTTTCATCATCCCGTGACACGGAGACACGTTGAAGGGGAGACACGGGGAATGATCTTTTCTCCGCGTCTTGGCGTCCCAAGGTCCCCGCGTCAAACGGTTCATTTTTTCGTTAGTTTTTTCCACAGCTCTTCCGCAGCATCTTTACTTGAGGAGGTTTTCCCCTCACCCGCGGAATTGGCGTCAATTCCGCGGTACCACTCGCAGAAGTTCTGCCCTTCAGGGTCCCTGACCTTTTCGGCGGCGGTTTCGCCGCATCCACTCTGTACACGGTACCTGCAGTTCACGCAGGCGTGCAGCCAGGAATCGCATGAAGGGCAGACATCCCTGAAACCAACCTTTTCGGGCAGTTCAGAAACGGCGCCGCAGGCGCTGCAAAGGACGTTCATTCCCTGCTCCCCCTGATTTTAAGCTCCTTGAGGATCCGGCCGGCGTTCCTTACCGATTTTTTAACCCACAGGTCCATGAGCAGTGCCGCCTCTTCCGGCGGCACCGGTTCGAGCTCTTCACCAACGCTCCTCTTGTACTGCATCACCCGGTGGATGGCGATACCGGCGGCCACCGACACGTTCAGACTCTGGGAAAAACCGGCCATGGGGATGACGAAACAGCCGTCCACCATGTCCAGAGCCTCCCGGCTGGCACCCTGCAGTTCGTTGGAGAAGATCAGGGCGATCCTGCCGGAAAAATCCACACTCTCGAGAGGCTCGGCTCTTTCCTCCAGGGCGCCTGCCAGGATCCGGAAACCGTCGGCCCTGAGCCTCATCAGGCAGGAGGTCACGTCGGGATGGCGCTGGATGGTCAGCCACCGGTCACAGCCCCGGGTGACGGTATCAAAGACCCGCCCATGGCCGGGCTGGGGGACAACGTGGACGCGCTGGATCCCGAAGGATTCACAGGTCCTTAAAACCGCGCTGATGTTGTGGTCCTTGTGCAGGTTCTCGAGGACCGCCGTGACAGAGGAGGTCCTGCCCGCCAGCACCTCCCTGAACCGTTCAAGGCGGTCGGGGAGAAGAAGCTGTTCAAGATGTTCGCGGTCAGTCATTATTCAGTTCACCGTTGACAGTTTACGGTTCTCGGTTACTGGAATACCAGAGATCGACATGGGGGATTTCACTGTAAACGGTAAACTGTATACCATAAACTCCCCTACCACTTCATCACCACCATGTCGCCCATGGCTGCGTCCAGGTGCCGGGCAGCTACCGGGCACTTCACGGTGAACAGCAGGAAGAGCTGTCCCAGAGAGGGAAGTTCGGTGAGAGTCTCAAAGTTGCCCTGGCCTTTCGCGATAACAAGGTCCGCCGACTCAAACAGCTCCAGGAACTCGTCGGAGCACTGATCGAGGAGGGTTCCGGGGGTTCTCGTTCCGGTGCTGACGATCCGGGCGTGAAGGTGTACCCCCGCCAGGGTGGCATCCTTGACCGTGGCATCGTTTATTACAGCCCCATCCTTGGCGGCATAATAAAGTTCAGCCCCGTCGAGCAACCTTAAAAGGGGCCGGTCGAAAACGGTTTCACCTGCGTTGTCCCCTATGTACAGGATCTTCCGGGCGGAGGCAGATCGGGCCTGGAGCTCCTTCACATTGTCTATGAACAGGGGCTTTTGAAGAAAATCCTCCAGAGTCTTTCCCAGATCGAACAGTCCGCTGTAGATGCCTGTACCGAAATCGATGATGTTACCGGCGATGGCGGTCCTGACCGCGGCCTCGAAGGGATCCCCGGACTCCAGGATCCTGGCCTGGACCCCGGGCAGCATCCTGAGCGCTTCCCGTGTGTAGCGGACCTTGGCGGCCAGGAAAGGGTCATCCTCACCACAGATGGAGCCGGTCAGGTGATAAAGGGGTGCGCTGATGGCGGGCGGGCTGCACGCCGGATCCCAGAGGCGCTCCAGCTCGGAGCCTACGGCGCCGGCGACCTGCCCCACCAGCCCTTCATCGGCCCCGGCCGCCCGGGCAGTCGCTTCCATCTGCTTGAGGAGACAGGGTCTGCAGTCATCGTGAAGTTTCATATTTTAAATTGGATATTTTTTATCGGGAATTCGACCCGGAAGAAACCTTTGGCCGATATCCAATTTGAAATATCCGCTTTTCCTTCTTGTTGACAATCTCACAAATCGTTTTACTAAAAAAGTCTGCATTATTACACCATCTCCGTTCCGGCCTCGCGGTACTCGGCGAAATCCAGTGTATAGCAGGTCCCGTCCCCGGAGCGGATCTCCATCTCTCCTCCAAGCTGCTCGACCAGGATCGTCACCAGCTTCAGGCCCAGGGAGTCGGCTTTCCTGATATCGAACCCGTCGGGCAGCCCGATCCCGTCGTCGCATACCTCGAGGCGATACCGGCCTTCCCTCACCTGGCATCTTTGATGTGGTAGCTCTGGAGGCTGAGCAGGCCGGAGATCACCTGGAGGTTGTTCTTGACGCGATGGTGGATCTCCTGCAGAAGGACCTCTTTTAAAAAGGAACCGTCTCATGTGCTCTCCAAGGCGCGGGTCATGAGGATACCGGATCGGACCTTCTGACGTAGATCGCCTCGGCCATCCCCTGGTCCACGGCGAAACGGCTCCGGCCCACTGTAAAGACGAAGGAGGGGTACCGGCGCTGGAGCGTGACAGGTTCCCCGGGCAGGATCCCCATGGCCATGAGCTTCTTCAGCTTGTCCGAATCGCCCGTGCTCACATAGGCTATGACCCCGGCCTCATCCTGCCGCAGGTCGCTCATGGGAACGACCTTCTGGTCGATCTGGGTCTCGGCCCTGTGGCAGCAATCACCCACCGGGATGGGACGTCCATGCGGGCACAACCTGGGGTGACCCAGCAGGGCGCATATTTTCTCCTCGAGACCCGGCTTTATCATTATGTGCTCGAACCGGCAGGCGACCTCTTCCATCTCCTCTGCGGCCACGTCGAAAATATCGTAGAACAACCTCTCGCTCAACCGGTGGCGCCGGATCGTACGCCTTGCTTCCTCGAATCCGGTGTCGGTAAGCTGGACCAGATCGTCCGTTATGGAGAGAAACCCCTTATCCGCAAGGATGGCGACAGCCTCCTCATCCACGGGCCCCTGACCTACCACGATATCGGTTCTGGGTACGGATTCCTGGCCGCCCTCCTCGAGCTTCGTCCACAGGATCTCGAGGATCTCGTCCAGTATCTCTTCGGCGAAGTTGCTCAGTTCCACTGATATACCTCCCATATCGTCCCGATTCCAAATTCCAGATTCAAGATTGATAGAGTCGCAAAAAGTCATCAAGATTCCAGATGGGATCGAGTCTGATCATTGACTAACTTATTCCCCAATCTCACAACTTTCAAAACTATTGGACCAAGGGCAGCCTTAGCATTCTCACCTTTTTGGAATATGGAAATTGGAATTTGGAATCCTTATAAGTTTATCCCCAGCGCATTGAGAGCGAAGTTTACTGCCCCCCCGACGAGGAAGGCGAAGGGGAACACGAAAGCGGACACTGCCATGGCCACCCGCCATCCCCTTTCCTTGAACATGATCAGGAACTGGGCCACGCAGGGCAGGAACAGGGTCAGGGTAATGGTGGCGACGGCAAGCTGGTTCCCTGTCAGGACACCGCCCTGCTGGATGTCGTACAGGCCGGCCACACCGTAGTCCCGCCTGAAAAACCCGAACAGGAACGCCTGGGCTGCCTCCTCCGGCAGGCCGATCCATCGGGTCGGGTAGTTGAGGATCGACAAGGCTGCCTCGAACAGCCCGGTGAGGTTCCCTGCCCAGATGAGCACCGAGGCCAGGAGGAACAGGGGCAGGATCTCCATGAAGTACCACCGCATCCTGGTGGAGGTCTTGAGCCAGACGTTACCGAGCCGCGGCATGCGCAAGGGGGGAAGCTCCATGAAAAAATCAGGGGTCTCACCGGGCAGGATCTTCGCGATGAGGTACCCCACCAGGAGAAATACGGCGCCCACCACCCCGATCCAGGTGACGATGATCCCCGGCGATTCGGCGGCGAGGCCGAAGATAACACCGAGCTGTGCCGAGCACGGGATGGCAAGAGCCAGCAGAACCGTCGCGATAACCCGCTCACGGGTCGATTCCAGGGTCCTCGTAACCATTGTGGCCATGGTCCCGCATCCGAACCCGAGGGTCATGGGGATGACGGCGCGCCCGGAAAGACCGATCTTTTTGAAGAGCCGGTCGATGAGCAGGGAAAGCCTCGGCAGGTATCCGCTGTCCTCCACCATGGAGAACATCAGGAAGAAAGCGCCCACGATGGGCATGACGATGGCGACGGCATATCGGATACCCATGGTCAGCACACCGTATTCATTGGCCACAAGGTCCCGCAGCACCGGCCACGGTATAAGCTTTTCGGCCCAGCCGTTGACGAAGGGAACAAAATACTGTTCGAACAGGTGCCCTTCCAGAAAATCCACTACCGTACCGGCTCCGAACCCCCCCACGAACCTGTAGAAACCGAGATAGAGAACGGCCAGGAGGATCGGGACCCCTGTCCACGGGTTCATGAGAAAGCGGTCCAGGCCCGCCCCGGATCCTTTGCCTGTGACCTCGACCTCCTTGACCACGTCGGCCAGGATCTGTTCGGCGCGCCTCTGGCGGCCCATGGTGAGATAGTAGTTTACGGGACGGTCCAGCTCCAGTTTCAACTGGTTCAGGGCCTCGAAGAACTTGCTGGCCCGTCCGGACCCCACCGTGGAAAGCAGCCGGAGAACGTCCTTGTCCTCCTGCAGGGCCTGGAGCGCCGTGGCCCTGGGGGTAAAGCTCGTATCCGGCATGAACCTGGCACTCTCCCGCACCGTTTTTTCAACGGAAAGCCCGTAGTCGATATTGAGGCGACGGCCCCCGGGCCTGTAACCGGCAATGGTCTCCTTGAGATGGCGCACACCTTCACCCGAGATGCTCACCGTGGGGACCACAGGGATACCCAGCCTCTTCTCGAGGGCCCCGGCGTCGATGGCAAGGCCGGCCTTGCGCGCTTCGTCCATGATGTTGAGGACCAGGATCACGGGAAGCCCGGCCTCGATGAGCTGGAGGGTAAACGGCAGCATGCGCGGCAAATTCTTGGCGTCCACCACGTGAAGCAGGATATCGGCCGGTTCCTCCATGATCATGCGACGTGCCACTCTTTCCTCTTCGGTAATGGGGAACAGGGAATACATGCCCGGCGTATCGACGATGGCGTACTCCACCCCTTCGTGCTTCATCCGTCCGTTGGACAGAGCCACCGTGGTCCCAGGATAGTTGGAAACCACCACATAGCTGCTGGTGAGCCGGTTGAAAAGGGCGCTTTTGCCCACGTTGGGGTTGCCCACCATGAGAATCCGGCATCCGGACACGGCTCGGCCGTCCGGTGAATGGCAGCTCGCTCCCCGATGACGGTGCCGTCCTGAAAAAAGACCCCGGCGCTTCTCCGGCTCCCGGTTTTCTTCGTGGTGATGACGGTGACGCACATAGCACCGGGCGCAGTGTGATGACTGATCGAACATTACAGACCCTCTACGTGTTCGAGCCCCTCACGGAAAATGGTGGGCACGTGATCGTCGCTGATGGAATAAAGAACGTTCTTGCCGTCCTTGCGGAACTTCACCAGGCGGCTGTTGCGGAGGATGCGGAGCTGGTGGGAAACGGCCGAGTCGGTCAGTTCGAGCCCCAGGGCGATGTCCCGGACGCACAGCTCCACCCCCACCAGGGCCATGAGAATGCGAACCCTCGACAGGTCCCCCAGGACACGGAACGTCTCGGCGAGTTCGTAAAGGACCGCCTCGGTATCGTCCCTGTCCATCACCTTCTTTAATGGATCATCGTGTTTTCCCGTACTCATGAACTCCTCCAGGCATTCTTACGCATGAACACATGATCATATGTACGTATGTGCACACGACTTATCAATACTCACCCCGCTTGTCAACACCCGAAATCCGCGATTGGTTCTGGTCGGCCTCCGGTCGAGGCATTGAGAGGGCTATTTTTTGCATGGAGCCGTGTTGCTGTTGAACTTGCCGCCCCACGTTACCCGCTGACCGGCCGGCCCCGACCGGAAGGGCGTTTGCGGCGGATTTCGGGTATGGTTCCCCCTACGGAACACGTAACCCGGCTCTGTCATGTACCCCCGGCAAAGCCGGGGGATTACCAAAGGTTTTTTACCGGTAGAGTGCGCCCGGCGGAGGCAAGCTTGCAGCGTAGTCGAAGGGTTTGAACCCGGAAGTCAGCTAGACCCTCGGCTGTAAGCCGAGGGCTTGAAGTGGCGCGTCGAATGAATTCGACTTGAAGCGCCACTT
>JARGFV010000049.1 GCA_029210545.1 bacterium | reverse complement strand
AATGACTTACGGAGTGAGTCATTGATTTGGGCGCCCCGCGCGGGGCGCGTTGATGGACTTTTTGCGAGTCCATCAACCTTGAACGTGTCGATCTTGTCTGAAACGCTGGAGGTAAAAACCATTATAAAACATAGCATTCTGGCCTCTTTCAGCCTTCTTTTCCTGGTTGCGTTCCCACCGCTGACCCAAGCTGACTACGTGAAGGTGAAAGGTACTGTCGTCAACGTTCGTCAGGGGCCGGGTACGACATACCCTGTTCTCTTCCAGGCCGAAAAAGGGGAGGCGTTTTCCCTCGTCAGAACGGAGGGTCTGTGGTGTCTCATAACCCTCGATCAGGGACGTGAAGCGTGGGTCTTCGGCAAACTGGTGGACGTTCTGCCGGGGCAGCGGTCAGGTAGCCCGAATACCGAAGAGGCAGAACCAGGTGAAAAGGATGAACCGGTTTCCATGGCGGGAAAGGTAGCTGGTTTTATTTTTCTGCTGCTGTTTCTGACATCGTCAGCGGTCGCAGTCTGGAAGCGGGAGCAACTGCTCCGGTTTGTCGGAAGGAAATTAAAAGAGATCGCAGGGTATCGGAGGGAACAGCCGTTCAGATACGACAACCGTAAACCCAGCGACGATTCCTGGGAGCTGTAAGCTCCAAAATCGCGATTTCTTTTATTTTCAAGATTTTGAATATAAAGAAGACCATTGACATCCTGTTACAAAATTGTTATTTTGGAAAAGTTGTGCGTTATTATTAATCCACGGAGGTAATTTTATAATATGCGTCTCAAATGTGACCTGCACCTTCATACCAAGGAAGACCCCCGGCACCAGTTGAGCTACTCTGCCAAAGAACTTATCGACGCCGCTGCAGGACATAGATACGATGTCCTTTCCATCACCAATCACAACACGGTCACTTACAACAGTGAACTGGCGGACTACGCTGCTGGCAAGGGCATCCTTCTCATCCCGGGCGTAGAGGCCACGGTTATGGGAAAGCATGTTCTCATCTATGGTGTAGGCGGCGATGCGGGTGGAACGTGCGAAAAGTGGGACAGCCTTTCATTTTTCGACCTCAAGCGGCTCAAGGCTGCCGGTGCTTTCATCGTGGCGCCTCATCCGTTCTATCCCAACTACAACTGCCTCGGTAACCTGCTTAACCGTTTTTCGACCCTTTTCGACGCCGTCGAATACAGCCACCTTTACACCAGGAAGGTCAACTTCAATCTCAAGGCCCAGGAGTTTGCCAGGGAAAATGGCATCCCGACCCTTGGCCTTTCCGACGCCCACTCTTTAAAACAGCTCAACTACACCTATACCCTTATTGACGCGGAAAAGGAGATGCACTCCATTTTCCAGGCCATAAAGGAAGACAAAGCCACTATCGTGACCAGGCCGGCCAGGATCAGCACCAGCAGCGCCGTGGGTATCCAGCTCTTCGCTACGTTCCTGCTACTGCAAATCTTCAAGTAAGTCTGATCTCAAATTTCAAATTTCAGATCTCAAACAGGGCCGAGAGGCCCTTTTGTTTGGCCCATTTTATGCGGTTTACTGCACTCATGCGCCTGTGCACTTCTGAACTGCAAGGCTCAACTCATCAAGAAAATGATAAAGGTCCTGAAGTTTTGCTCCTTTGAGTTGAGCATTGCGCCTATTTTCCCTATAATCCTTCCAAATGCTTGCCTCCTACCAGACCATCATCGAGGGTTACCTCGCCCGGCTATCCATCCCTTCCCCCTGGGGCATCGGCCTTATGGAGAGCATCACAGTCCTGTCCGGCGGCCTTTCCATCCTCTTTTTCCTTCTGTTCGTCCTTTCCAAAAGGGCGCCTGAATCGGACGAGAAGCACGACCGACCTGTTCAAGTCCTGGTCAGGAAAGCAAAGAAGGCTGAAAAGAAGGGGAGCTACAAGGAGGCCGGTGACCTTTACCTGGCAGCCGGACACTACATGGAAGCTGCCAGGATGTACGTGAAGATCGAGGATTACCATAGTGCGTCCAATGCCTGCCTGCAGAACAACGACTTTGCCAACGCAGCCAAATGTTTTGTTCGGATAGAGGACTATGAACAAGCCGCTGAGCTTTTCATCAAGGCAAGAGATTACACCAACGCGGCCGACAACCTCCTGAGGATCGGGCAGGTCGGGGAGGCGGCGCCTTTTTACGCAAGGGGAGGGCATCCCGTAAAAGCGGCTGAGTGCTACGCCAATGTCGGATTTTATCAGAAAGCCGGTGAACTCCTCGCCGAAGCTGGTGAATACGACCGGGCAGCTCCTTTCCTCCTTCGAACCCTCCAGGAAAGGTCCAGCCGAAGGGACTCTTCTCTCACTCTCGAGGAAGATGCCGTTTCGGGTAATATCGCCCTGATCGCCTCGAAATGTTTTCTCGAGAGCGGCCAGAAACTGAAAGCCGCCCAGGCCCTTGAACTAGGCGGCCGCTACACCGAGTCGGGCAGCCTTTACGAGGAACTGGGGGAAAAAGGGAAAGCCTCCGACCTTTACATCCGGGGCAAGGATACGACCTCCGCCGCGCGTGTCCTTGAATCTTCCGACCATGCCGATGAGGGAGCTCTCCGGGTCGCCGAGGCTCTCCTCGCGGAAGGGAAACCGGTGGAGGCCGCCGAACTGTTCTCACGCCTTGGTGAGTGGAACCGCGCTGCCAGGCTTTTCATTGAGAACGACCTGCAGGATCTGGCGATGGACGCCTATTTGCAGCACGGCGATAAAAAATCGGCCGCCGATCTGCTCCTGGAGATGGGACGGCTTCCCGAGGCGGCATCCATGTTCATGAGTGCCGGAAAAGCAGAGGATGCAGCCCGTATCTATGGGAAGCTCGGGGAGAAGGAGAGGGAGGTCGAAGCCCTCATCACCGCGGGCATCCATTACGAGGCCGGAAAGAGCCTCCTGGAGATCGGGAAGAGGAAAGAGGCTACCGTAGAGCTCCAGAAGGTGGATGAAAGCGACAGCCATTTCAAGGAGGCACACCATCTCCTGGGTGAGATTTTCTACGATCAGAACCAATGGTCCATGGCCATCGCGAGCTACCAGAAGGCACTGGCCGAGGAAAACGTCCGAAGGGACAACCTGGACTCACATTACCGCTATGCGGCAGCCCTTAAAGAAACAGGGCAGCTGCAGGGTGCCCTGTCGTTTCTCGAAAAGATCCTCCTCGTGGACTACCACTACCGTGACGCCAAGGACCAGGTCCAGGATATCAAAAAGGTCCTGGGATCCTCCTCGCCCGGAGCGGCCATGCCCCTGGCCCAGTCCCCGGACATGACCATGGTCGCCCCAACGCAGGAACGAGGGGGCAGGAAAACAAGCCGGTACCAGATCATCGACGAACTGGGAAGGGGAGGGATGGGTGTCGTCTACAAAGCAAAAGATACCCTTCTGGACCGCGTCGTTGCGTACAAGGTCCTGCCGCCGCAGGTCCACAGAGACCAGAAGATCCTGGACATGTTTCTCAGGGAAGCAAAATCGGCAGCCCGCCTGTCCCATCCCAATATCGTGACCATTTACGATGCCGACGAAGACAGGGGAGAGTTCTTCATCATCATGGAGATGGTGGAGGGAGATTCATTAAAGGAGCTGCTGCTGCAGCAGGGGAAGTTCCCCATCAAGACCGCCCTTGTCCTCACGGCCCAGGTGTTCAAGGCCCTGGCCTATGCCCACAGCAAGGGGATCGTCCACAGGGACATAAAACCCGCCAACCTGCTCTGGGCCAAGGCGGAAAAACAGGTCAAGATCACGGATTTCGGACTTGCCAGGGTTATCGAGGAAGGGCGGAAAACCCATACCCAGATGGCCGGCACACCTTACTACATGTCGCCGGAGCAGATCATCGGGGGAGAGGTCGGGCACCTTGCCGACCAGTATGCCATGGGTATCACTCTTTACGAGTTTATCACCGGAAAGGTCCCCTTCAGGGATGGTGATGTGCTCTACCATCACGTTCACACCGAACCGGAACCCCCCACGGTACACAACCCCGAGATCTCCACCGAACTTTCCGGTTTCATCATGCGATGCATGGCCAAGGATCCGGCCAACAGGTTCCCCGATGTAGCCGGGGCCATTGATGAACTGAAAGGATTACTCACCTGAGAGCCAATCCAAGGTCCAATATCTAAGATCCAAGATAAGAGCAAAAGGAAGCCACCGTAACGGTGGCCTTTTTGGATCTTGGATTTTGGATTTTAATCCTTTTACCCCCCCGGGTGCTTCGTCCCCTCCAGTCTCGCATCGGCGAGATCGGTCCCGACAATGGTTGCCCCTGTCATGTCAGAACGGGAAAAGTTCGTCCCGCCCACATTGGCTCTCGATATGTCCGCACCTCTCAGGTTGGAACCCGAAAGATCAGAACCCAGCAGACTGCATCCCGCCATCCTGGCACCGGACAGGTCCGCGCCGGAGATCTGGCATTTCTTGAACTTTGCTTCCGAAAGGTTGCCGGCGGCAAAGGATGCCTTTGAAAAGGAGGAAGATTCCGCCGTGGCATAGGTTAACCTGGCATAACGCAGGTCACACTCGGTGAAGTTGGCCACGTTGAGCAAGGTCTGGGACATCTCTGTGCCACGGAACACCGATTTGGTAAAACTTCCCCCTGAAAGGTCAGAACCCGTGAGGTTGGATAGTGTGAAATCCGCCCCGGCAGCGCGGACGCCCTTGAGGTTAGCCTTGACGAGGCTGGCCTCCACGAATCCGGCCGACATGAGGACTGATTCCTCCATGTTTGCGCGCGTCAGGATCGCCCCCTTCATGTCGCAACCTGAAAGATCCGCTTTTGCCAGCGCAGCCTTGGCCAGGTTGGCCCTGATCATGGACGCTCCACGGAAATTGGCTTCCGGCAGCTGTGCCTCCTCCAGGTCGGCCTCGTTGAAAACGCCGCCCGGGGCGTGGACCTTTTCACCGGAAGCCCGCCGTACCGTGGCACCGGTGAGCACAGCCCCGGCAAGGTCGCAATTGCCGATCCTGGCGTCGTCCATGTTCGCGCCCGCAAGATCCGATCCGGATAAAACGGCACCGGTCATCTCGACTCCGACAAGTTGACTCCTAGACAGCCTGGCGGCTTCGAGACGGGTGCCGTTAAGGGTGGCGTAGGACAGGTCAGCTCCCGTCAGGTCGGCTTTGCAGAGGTTCGCGTCGGTGAGATCCGCATACTGCAGGTTCGCCCCGGAAAGGTCGATCCCTGAAAGGTCCTCCCCACGAAGGGAGATCCGGACCAGGTTGGCGCCCGCGAGGCTTTCACCCCGTCCTCTCTTATTCAGTATCTCTTCCGGTGTGTAATCGGCCAAAAGGGTAGCTCCGCCGGTTTGCAGTGCACAGTTTACGGTTCACAGTCAACCGCTTCACGCTTCATAGTATGTTCGCTCCTGACCCTTGTCAACAAACTCCTCGTGGGATAACATCTGCCTTTAATCAGGAGACCTTCAATGGACACACCTCACAGCCTTCTGCCCTTTCCGTTCACTTCCGTGGTCCTCGAGGATGTGACACCCGATCCGGCCTTCTTCGACCAGATCCTGAAAGGGGAGGGTGATCTTGCCGATTTCGAGTTCGGTTACTGTGTCACATCTGAGCAGGATGTAAGGCAGCCGCGCTACCTGCTGTTTTTCCAGCGAAAACCATACACGGCCGGGATCTTCAACGATTTCCAGGATATCGAAACGACAGCCATCAGGGATTTCTTCGTCTACGTGGCCCAGCATCCGCAGTGCCGCCTCTACTTCGTCAAGACTGACCCGGTCCTGATCAAATCAATCCTTGTCCTCCAGGAGTGTCATCCCGAGACCCAGGGATCCGCCGAGTTCATCCGGGTTGAGAACCAGGTCGTGGGGCTCATGGAAGGGCGTAAAGACGCCCTCGTGGCACTGGTCCAGAATGGACAGTTCAGCCTCGCCTATGCACAGGGCGGGAAAGTGGTCAAGGCGTACTTCTATGACCAGTTCGTTGAATCTTCCGGCGGACTGGAGTGGATCGACCTGTTCAAGAGGATCGAAAGCTACCAGATCCGTGGACAGCACATCAAGATCCGTATTTACGAGGATATGCGGACAAGTCCCGCCGAGGATTACGTTGAAGGGGAAGCCCTATATAACGGAGGGGTCTACAGGCATTACACCCGCCCCCTTCCCGAACTCATCATCCGTGACAAGGTGAGGACCTTGAAGAGGGTCAGCGTTCACAAGTTCCCCTTCATCATCGGACGCAGTGAGGAGGCCGACCTCGTACTGGGTGACGCGGGAGTTTCCCGCCATCACGCAGCCTTGGAGGAACGGGGCGGGAAGGTTATCGTCAGGGATCTCGGCAGCCTCAACGGTATCTTCGTCAACGAGCATTTCACCAGGGAGTTTTCCCTTCAGGACGGCGACCGTATCACCATCGGCAGCTACATCCTCCAGGTGGTCCTCGCCCGATCGCCTGCCGAAGACGTCCAGCTGGTCTCCACCGACAGCCACGACGCCACCATGGCCATGGACCGTAACGCCAAGGTAAGGATATCCTGCCCTCACTGCCAGGCGGCCGGTTCACTTGAAGCCAAAAGCCTTTACACCGGAAAAAAGGTCCATATCCGCTGTCCCAACTGCAGGAAGCTGTTTGAGCCAACGGGAAGTTAGAACGTCCGTGCGTAGAGCGTACAAGCGTACGTGCGACAAAATCTTTGTCTTTTTACGCTTCACGCACACACGCACCAACGTAAACGGCCCTGACTTTTATGACAACACCGGCCCTTTTCCAGGAAAAACTGCCCGACGGCGCCGTCAGGTGCAGCCTGTGCGCCCACAGGTGCCGCATCGTCCCGGGGAAAAGGGGGATCTGTCGCGTCAGGGAGAACAGGGGAGGGACCCTGTTCAGCCTCGTCTACGGCAAGCTTGTGGCCGCCAGCGTGGACCCCATCGAGAAAAAACCGCTTTACCACTTCCAACCCGGGTCCCTTTCCTATTCCATCGCGACAGCCGGCTGCAACATGTCCTGCACCCACTGCCAGAACTACCAGATCAGTCTTGAAGCTCCGAAAAGAGACCCCATTCCCGGGAACCGGACGACCCCGGAGGAGGTGCTCCAGGCCGCCGTGAGGACCGGATGCAGGTCCATATCGTACACCTACACGGAGCCTGCCGTTTTCATGGAGTTCGCCAGGGATTGTGGTGTTCTGGCGCATGAAGAGGGGCTTTCCAACGTCTTCGTCACCAACGGGTTCATGACCGGGGAATCCACACGTTTCGCCGGAGAATTCCTCGATGCGGCTAATGTCGATCTCAAGGGGGCCACGGAGGAGCATTACAGGAAGATCTGCGGCGCTGCACTGGCGCCGGTACTCGAAACCATCGAGACCCTCCATGAGATCGGCGTCTGGCTGGAGGTCACGACCCTGCTCATCCCGGGCCTTAACGACGACAGGGGAGCCCTGGAGTTCATCGCCGGATTCATCGCATCGGTGGACACGAAGATCCCATGGCACATTTCCCGTTTTCACCCGACCTATAAAATGACCGACAGGCCGCCGACGCCGGTCGAATCACTGCAGTTGGCGGAAAAGATCGGGCAGGAAGCCGGTTTGAAGTACGTTTACCTGGGAAACGTCTCCCTGGGGGAGGATATCACCCGCTGCAGCGCCTGTGAGGAGACGCTTCTGACCAGAAGAGGGTTCTGTGTGGCCGAGAACAGGATAACGGAAGGGGGAACGTGTCCAGGGTGTGGTGCGGAATTTGATGGGATACCGTAACATGTGGGCTAGAAAGCACAACAAATGCACTGGATGCGGAACCGTGGAGATCAAGCACGTCGCCCGCGGTCTGTGTGTGAAATGCTACAACGATTTCATCCAGGAGCGGCACTCCGGAACCAAGGTGAAAGGGAAAAGGTTTGCGAAGGAATTGAACATGGACCTTCTTTTTGAGCTTTACTGGGATCAGTCGAAATCACTGTCAGATATCGCAAGGACCTTCGGAATCACCAGACAGGCCGTTTCCCAGAAGATGAACAAATGGGAGATACCAATAAGGTCCCTGGGTGACGCCAGAACCATGGCCCTTGAAAAAGGAAAGATCTCTTTCGATCGGGTTGATGAATCAGGTGAAAAAACAACAGTTCAATTGGAAAAACGCTATGTTAACGAGAATTTCTTTGATGAGTGGTCAGCAGAAATGGCCTATGTGCTGGGTGCGTTAGCCACTGATGGAAATATATCAAAAGTACCGACACGAGGAGCGAATGCAAAAATACGAAGGCGAAAAATTCTGAGCTTTGCTCAAAAAGAACCTGAATTGCTTGGAAAAATTCTTGATTTGATGTGTTCTAACGCCAAAATCATTTTCCAGAAGGAGAGGAAGTACGAACATACAACAGCTGGTGCTATTTACAGTTTCACTATTTACAACGACACGATATTTGACCGTTTGGTTGAACTTGGAATTTCAGAGCGTAAAAGTCTGAATATCAAATTTCCCAATGTCCCTGAACCGTATGTGCGTCATTTTATCCGAGGATGCTGGGATGGGGATGGATCGATCGGCAAGCATGGTGCAAACTCCTGCCACGCCAGGTTCTTCAGCGGCTCTAAAGTGTTAATCGAAGGGATGCTTGCCGAACTGGAAAAAGCCGGGTTCCCTCCAAGACGAATCTATTCAAGGAATGATGGAAGATTCTTCTGGTTCTCCTATGTTGGGAAGATAGTGGGTAAGTTGTACAGTTACCTATATGAGGATGTTCCGTCATCAATGCGATATGAAAGGAAATACCTGATTTTCAGAAAAGTCTTTGAAAAACATAATGTTGAGCAGTTGCATTTGGAGCTTTAGCACCATCAACAGAAATATGCCTGACCAACCTGCAACTTGTCATAATCATTCTTATGCGTAATTGAATCTGGCTGACTCAGATCAACTCGATACAGCGTCCAGGCACTTCCGTGGCACCACCCGATCCCGTGATGCGGCGATGTACAGTACGGGTACATCTGTTTTATTCAGCACTTCCCGTACATTAACAACGTCCAGCACAGCCTCAACGCGCGCCGCCAGGACATCCCTTTCAAGGCGCGGCATTTTCTCGTGGATCCATTTTCTTGCTATTGATGAAATGCATAGGTGAAGCGCCTTGTTAACTACTGAAGCATAATAGATTGATATTATAGGCGTTTTTGTGAAAAGGATTACACCGCTTATACAGGAACCGGGATCGCATCATCCAAATTCCAGCTCGCGAGGGCGAACGGTTGAGCCAGACTCCTAGACACTTTTTCTCTTATCAATCTTGATCTCCTCACTGGTCATTTCGTCCTCATCGATCCTCGCTGCCTGGAGAAGAGAGCGCAGCCAGGGGGTGGTCAGGAACACACTCCACCCGATGAGAACCGCAAACCAGAGGGTCATCACCCGTATGATAACGGTCGAAGCCCCCGCGATGGGCGTGGACATGCCAAAGGCGATCCCGAGACCCACCATGCCGCCCTCGGTGGCCCCCAATCCGCCGAAAAACAGGGTCAAGGCACCGCCCAGGATGGCCGCCGAATAGATGAACACACCTTCGGTGAGGGAGATCCCGACATTAAAACTCCAGACCACAAGGGCATATCCGAGCCCTTCCAGGAACCAGGCACATAGACTGAGGATCAGCGACTGAACGAAGACCCAGGGTTCCAAAAGCACCCTCCCCTCTTCGTAAAAGGTCCTCAGGGGCCCTGTAAAGCGCTTCAGGAGCTTGAAACGGCTCATCCCCAGGATGAACCAGCCCACGAGAGACCGGTTCCTCAGGAGCATGAGAAAGGCGAAAAGGATGAAAACAGCCGCCACGGCCGCAGACCAATGCAGGAAACGCAGCAAAAGGCCAAGACAGCTTAACAACACGAGGGCTGCGACGTCTGTAAAGCGCTCCATGAGCAGCACCGCGGTGGACACGGTATAGGGCACCTGGAACCTTTCCTTGACGATGAACGCCTTGATGAACTCCCCGACCTTCCCCGGGGTCACCGTCAGGGCAAATCCTGACAGGAATACCAGGAAGTTGGGGAACCTCCTGATCCTGTAACCCATGAGCTTCAGGTACCAGTGCCACTTGACATACCGCAGGATATAGTTGCCCAGGGACAACATGGCGATGGGAACGAGGAGGATCCGGGGAAACCCTGCCAGAGCCTTCATCAGGGCCTCGAGATCGGAGATGAGGCTGATCAGGATAAAGATTATAACCGCCGAAAGGACGGTCCAGAGAAGGATATTTCTGCCCTTCCAGACCCGTTTCGGTTTAGCGGTAAGACTCAAAAAGCCGACCCCATTTGCCGCGGTTGAACCGCCTTATCTCCGGCATGCCGATCAGCGGGTACCAGAATATGTCATGGTAGACGTTGGAGGCGAAGGGAGCCCACGCCACCAGCGGTGAATGAAGAAGGATCTTTTCCAGGGGACGCAGCCACCCCTTCCTG
The DNA here is from genome assembly GCA_029210545.1 of bacterium. Lineage (NCBI taxonomy): Bacteria > bacterium. The sequence continues at coordinate 7,364 of JARGFV010000049.1, read as the reverse complement.
ATGAGCTGGTCACCCCAGATCACGAAGCTGCGCTTGACGGTAAACCCGAAGTTGACCCCTTCAATATCCTCACCCTCGACCTCGATCCGGGCCGGGTCGGCGATCCCCAATCCCCTCTCGTGACACATCCTGAGATAAGGGATGCTCATGGGGTCAAAACCCATCATGGAGGCGGCGACCGAGTCGATGGCCACACTGTCTGAACTGGCCAGGATGTAGTCCTTCTCCACAGGAAGCATGGTTCTCGGACCTGCACCGTTGCCGGCGACCGTCCCGTCCATGACGGCGAAAATGCAGGGGTGCAGCTCCTTCTGCATGATCATCAGGTCCACCAGGACCTCGTGCATGTATTTGTGGGCGTAATGCCTGACGGTTTTAAGCAGCCCCCCGAAAGAGTTCTTGATGGCGCCGGTCGTCGTGCTGTGACCGTGGGTCTTGACCGTTGGCAGGTGAATGACGTTCTTGCCCAGGAACATCTCCGGGATCTCGATCCCTTCCGGGAAGATCTCGTGGAGCTTGAGCAGCGGCCCTGCGAACTGGTGCGTGACCCACTTGACGTCGGGCAAGGGGGTGAATTTCAGGCCATATTCGTCAAGAACCTTCATCCACCTGTTGTTGATCGCTCCCTTGATCGGGTCAGTGACCACCGTCTTGTTCTCGATGGGGATGATCCTGTCCCGCTCGTAGCCGTCGTCGATCATGGTCTTGACGACCCCGTGAACCTGCCAGGGCTGGGAAGAGCACGCCGGATAATATTTCGTCCATGACAGGTTAAGCTTCAGAAGCGTGGGGATCTTGGGATCGATAACCTCCCTGTACCCGGCACGCCTCATCAGTTCACCGTAGTCGGCAACGACCGATGCAGGGGTGGTTTTCAGCACGACGACCTTGGATCTTTCCAACTGCGTTCTCCTTCGCTCGGCGCTTGTGCGCCTCACGTTTCACGTTCCATGTTTTTTGAAGGCCGGCAATGGGCTGGGGGCTTGAGGTAATGGTTGAAAAGCCCGTGTTCTTCATCGTGCCAACTGCTCTTCCCTATAGCCTCTCGCCTATTGCCTATTGCCCGCTCTAATCCCCTTTGGACTTTAGACTTCATGTCCACCGAAGCCTCCATATCCTCCGTAGTCTTGACGAAGGGGGATGGCGAAGGTGGATGGATTTTGGACTGCTCTTAAAGATATATCAGCACAGCCGACACCACGCCCCAGAGAAATGTGGACACCAGCAGCGGGCCGTCAGTGAGAAAATCCCTGGTTGGGCTGCCGCCCTTTTCCATCACGTGGACAAGATACAGGTACCGGAAAATGCCGTAAATCACAAAAGGAAGCGTCAGGATCATGTAAGGGGACCCGATGCGATCCGTCACATCCGGTGAAAGGGTGTAGATGGCGTAGGAAACGATGGTGGCCGCCGTGACGATGCCGATGAGCTGGTCCAGCAGGGGAACTGAGTAGCTTTGGAGGATCCTCCTGTGCTGTACGGCGTCTTTCCCAAGGAGGATGATCTCCTGGCGGCGCTTGGCAAAACCCAGGAACAGGGCGATGAGCAGTGTACACAGGATCAGCCAGGGCGAGATGACAACATCGATGGCGTAGGTGCCGGCTACGGCACGGAGTACGAACCCGAGGGCGATGACAAGGATATCAAGGATGACCATGTTCCTGAACAGGACATTGTAACCGACCTGGAGGGCCAGATAGGCCAGCAGGGTCCAGAGAAACGGGATCCCCACCCCGGCGGCGATGAGGATGGATGTGAGGAGAAGGCCGGCACCGAGGACATTGGCAGCCGGAACGGACACCTCCCCGGAAGCCACGGGGCGCCGGCACTTGAAGGGATGATGGCGATCCTGATCACGATCGAAGATGTCATTGAAGACGTATGTGGCGCTGGAGGCGAAGCAGTATGCCGTGAAACCTGAAAGGGCCAGGACCACGGAGTCCATTTCCAGAAGCCTGCCCGCAAAGACGAGCGGGGCCAGCACGAAGCCGTTCTTTATCCACTGGTGGAGCCTGAGGAGACGAATATATGGCATAAGGGCAGTCTACCGTTTACGGTTTACAGTTCACAGTGATAAATCCACATTCGACGTTTGATCTGATTCGCGGATACTCATTTCCCGGAAGAGCCGAAATATCGCGTTTCAAACCGTTCCTTTTGCCTCCCCCAGCAGCCGGTCGAAAAGTCCTCTGTAACGTCTTACCGTTTTCTCGTCGGTCCCCTCGAAACGCATGACAAGGACAGGTCCCGTATTGCTTGCGCGCAGCAGCCCCCAGCCGTCGGTGAACAACACCCGAACACCGTCGATATCGACGATATCTTCGATGAGCGGCTCCTTTCCGCTGCCCCGGTGATCGGCCAGCAATCCCGCAAACCGCGCAACCGTGTCGAACTTCCCGCTCTCTTCACAGGAAACACGGATCTCAGGGGTGCTGTACAGCCCTGGAAGCCCTCTCAAAAGGTCTGAAAAGTGCCGGCAACGGCCCGTGGAAAGAGCCTCGACATAGGTTTCGAGCAGGCGAAGGGCCGCATAAGGGGCATCGTCATAACCGAAATACCGGTCGGCGAAGAACAGGTGTCCGCTCATCTCCCCGGCCGCCTGGGCCATGGTTTCCTTCATCTTCGCCTTGATGAGGGAGTGCCCTGTCTTCCACATGAGGGACCGGCCGCCGGCCGCCTCGATCCCGTCGTAGAGCAGCCTTGATGCCTTGACCTCCGAGATCACGAGGGGCGGGTCGCCCCTCTCCCCTCCCCCGCGCCATTCGTCGATGATCCGCAGACCCAGGATAAGGAGAAGCATGTCACCCCAGATGATCCGCCCTTTTTCGTCCAGGACACCGATACGGTCGGCATCCCCGTCGAAAGCGATCCCGACATCGGCGCCGCCGCGGACGACTTCATCAGTAAGGTCCTGCAGCGCCTCGGGGAGGGTCGGATCGGGATGATGGTTGGGGAAAGTACCGTCCGGCTCACTGTAAAGCTCAACCACATCGAAAGATAACTGGCGAAGGATTCGTGGTACGACCACCCCCGCTGTCCCGTTTCCCGAGTCCACGACGACCCTGACAGCCCGGTCCAGTTTTTTCAACTTTTCCCCGAGCCCTGAAAACCTGTCCACCATGTCGCGCTGGTAAAGGGAAATGATGTCCACGTGATCGACCGGTTCGAAGGTGGACGTGTCGGGAAGATCAGGGCTCCCGGATGCCTCCTGGCCCAGCTGTTTTATGTCCCCGGAGTGGATCGTATTCTTTCCGATCCCCAGCTTGAAACCGTTGTCCGGCGGCGGGTTATGGCTGGCCGTAACCATGGCAAACCCGTCCGTGTCCAGGGTGAACGCGCTGTAATAGACCAAAGGTGTGGGACAAAGACCCAGGTCCACCCAGCGTCCGCCCGCCTGGCCGACACCCGCCGCGAACGCTTCCCTGACAGCCGGTGAGTGGACCCGGGCGTCCATCCCGACCGATATGAGGGGGGAACCGGAGCCGGTCCGCTCGCGGCACAGCACTGTAAAAGCGTACCCGATCCTTGCAGCGACCTGCCGACTGATATCCGTCCCGAAACGGCCCCGGATATCGTACTTGCGGAAGATATGAAAAGGAAAAGAATTATCCATACGGTTTAAAATTTCAGGTTTCAAGTTTTAAAAATGCAGGCTATGGGCAAGAGGCTGGAGGCAATGGGAACTCGGCGCTAACGCGCCTCAGGCTCCCCGTTCCATGGTCGAAGGTTTCCCCTTTGGACCTTGGGCTTTGGACTTTCTTTAACCCTTCCATAATCGTCGTCATACCGGACAATGTCGTCCTCACCCACGTACTCGCCCAGTTGAACCTCCACGAGTTCAGCCGGTTCCGGTCCCGGGTTCTCGATCCGGTGCAGCATACCCACGGGGATGGTCACCCCCTCGTTGGGTTTCAGCAAGAGGTTCTCATCTCCCCTGACGACCGCGACCTCCCCGCTCACCATCACCCAGTGCTCGGATCTTCGCTCGTGCTTCTGAAGGCTCATCTTCTGTCCAGGGGCCACAGTGAGCCTCTTCACCTTGTACCGGCCTTGATCGATGAGGACCGTATATTCTCCCCAGGGACGAACCACCGTGGGGTGGATCATGCTTTCGGCCCGTCCCGTTCCCGCGAGGTGCTCGACGACACGCCGGACTTCCTGGGAGCGGCCCCTGGGACAGAGCAGTGTGGCGTCTTCCGTCTGGACGATGATGGTGTCTTTCATCCCCACAACACCCAGTAAACGGCTCCCGGCGGCGACGAGGCACCCCTCGTTGTCAAGACTGACGGCGTCACCGGTGACCACGTTGCCGAACATGTCCTTATCGTTCATCTCGTAGTAGGAATCCCAGCTTCCAAGATCGCTCCAACCCATGGAAACAGGTTTGACGGCAGCACGGTCAGTTTTCTCCATGATCCCGTGATCCAGGGAAACAGCCTGGAGCTTCCCGTAGCATTCGTCCAGTCCGGCAAGATCGCCCGGGTCGATCCCGTCCAGGGCGTCCATCAACTCCGGGAGGTGTTTCCGGGCCTCCTCCATGATGGTCCTGACGGAAAAAAGGAAGATGCCGCTGTTCCAGAGGTATCTTCTGTCGCTGGAAAGAACCTCAGCCCTTGCCGCGTCCGGTTTCTCCTCGAACCTGTCGACCTTGAAGACCTTGCCGGCCTGGTCGCCGATCCTTATATAGCCGTAACCTGTCTCAGGCCTCGTGGGTTTTATCCCGAAAGTCACGATCATCCCCCTGGCAGCGGCGGACATGGATTCATCCACGGCGTCCGCGAAGGCACATGAGTCGAGGATGACGTGGTCGGAAGGGGCCACCAGCATGACAGCGTCGGGGTTTTGCCGGGAAACGATCCGGGCGCCCAGCAGGACAGCCGGAGCCGTGTTACGGCCTGCCGGTTCACCCACAACGACGACCTTTTCAGCGCGCCCTGAGCCGAGATAACCGCGGAGCTGGTCCCGGATCGCTCCCTCGTGCTCCCGTGAGGTCACGAAAACCATCCTGTCGGCCGACACCCTGGTTTCCATCCTTTTGACCGTCTGCTGGAACAAGGTGAGTTCCCCCATCAGGTTGATGAACTGCTTGGGCGCCAATTGGCGGCTCACCGGCCACAGGCGGACCCCGGAACCGCCGGCCAGGACGAGAGCGTAAAGGGCGTTCATCGTAAACGGCTCCTGTTCTCGCTGTACCAGCGCACCGTTTCAGCCAGTCCCTCCTCGAACAGGACCTGCGCCTTGAAACCGAAGCCGGAAGCTCTTGTGGTATCGAGACAACGTCGAGGCTGCCCGTCAGGCATGGCGCTGTTCCAGATGACCTCACCGGTAAAACCGGTCAACCTGGCAATGAGGTTGACGAGGTCTTTTATACAGATCTCCACACCGGAACCAAGGTTGACCGGTTCGGACCCGTCATAGGCTCGCGCTGCCATGACGATCCCCCTTGCGCAATCCTCGACATAGAGAAACTCCCGGGTTGGTTCACCCGAACCCCAGACCGTGATCTCCTTGGATCCGGACTCTTTCGCCTCGACACATTTGCGGATCAGCGCCGGGATAACGTGGGAATCTTCCAGATCGAAATTGTCCCCGGGGCCGTACAGGTTGACGGGAAGAAGGTAGATGGCGTTAAGACCGTACTGCTGCCTGTAAGCCTGCGCCTGCACCAGGAGCGCTTTTTTCGCGATCCCGTATGGCGCGTTCGTTTCTTCGGGATAGCCGTCCCACAGGCTCTCCTCCCTGAACGGAACCGGAGTGAACTTGGGATAGGCGCATACCGTACCGATCTGGATGAACTTCCCGACCCCCTCCCGGCGAGCCGCCTCCATGAGATGGGCCCCCATGATGATGTTGTCGTAAAACAGCACACCCGGGTTACGCCTGTTGAACCCGATCCCTCCGACGCTGGCCGCGAGGTGAATGACGAGGTCTATTCCTTCCACAGCCGCGACGCAGTTCTCCATCACGCGCAGGTCGTTATCGATGTAGTGCGGGATCCGGATGTCATTTTTATCGACACCGTTCCTGACCAGCTCTTTCTGGACGAACCGGCCCAGGAAGCCGTCGCCGCCGGTCAGGAGTATTTTCTTTCCGCTAAGTTCCATAAAAAACCTCCAATTCCGATTCCAGATTCCAGAGGGAAAACCTTCGGACTATCTGATTACTGACTATCTGATTACTGACTACTGATTACTGACTACTGATTACTGGCCTACGGCTTCCCCAGCCAGCCGAACCCCTTCTCCTCAAGGATCCTTTTACCCTCGCCGACGGGCTCGAGACCCTCTGCCTCCATGTCGGCGTCCACCATCACACGCACGAGTTCACTGAACTTGACCTTGGGCTTCCAACCCAGCGTTTTGCGTGCCTTCAATGCGTCTCCCTCAAGGACATCCACCTCGGTGGGCCGGAAATATTTCCGGTCGATCTCCACATGCCTGTCCGGATCAACTCCCGCATAACCAAAAACCTCGTGAAGGAATTCCTCCACAGAGTACGTTTCACCGGTGGCGATGACGTAATCGCCGGGTTCGTCCTGCTGCAGCATAAGCCACATGGCTTGGACATATTCAGGGGCGAAACCCCAGTCCCTTTTGGCCTTGAGGTTCCCGAGGTAAAGCTTGTCCTGCTTTCCGGACAGGATCCGGGCCAGGGCCCTGGTAATCTTCCTTGTGACGAAAGTCTCCCCTCTCCTCGGGCTCTCATGATTGAACAGGATCCCGTTGCTGGCGTGGATGCCGTACCCTTCCCGGTAGTTGACCACCATCCAGTATGAGTAGAGCTTGGCCGCCGCGTAGGGGCTCCTGGGTTCGAAGGGCGTCGATTCACTCTGTGGAGGCGGGGAGTTCCCGTACAGTTCACTGCTTGAGGCCTGATAGAAGCGCGTTTCGACCCCGCTCCGCCGGATCGCCTCGAGGATTCTGGTTGTCCCAAGCCCCGTGACATCCCCGGTGTATTCCGGGATGTCGAAACTGACACGGACGTGGCTCTGTGCCCCGAGGTGATAGATCTCATCAGGCCTGATGTTGTAGATGAGGTTGTCGATCTGACCCGAATCGGCCAGGTCCCCGTAATGCAGGAAAAAACGCGCTCCCTTTTCGTGAGGATCGACATAGATATGATCAACCCGCTCGGTATTGAAGGTGCTGGCCCGCCGGATGATCCCGTGGACCTCGTACTCCTTTGAGAGCAGGAATTCGGCGAGATAGGAGCCGTCCTGGCCGGTAATGCCTGTTATGAGAGCCTTTTTCATTCAGAACCTCCTGAAAAGCAGTCCTATTTCCAAATTTGATGACTTCGCAAAAAGTCATCAACGCGCCCCGCGCGGGGCGCCCAAATCAATGACTCACTCCGTAAGTCATTGA